>JBDKSF010000037.1 GCA_039680785.1 Candidatus Cloacimonas sp. | reverse complement strand
TGTCGTAAAAGTCCAGGTAGGGCAAGCCGAAGTGTCTCCATATTCATTATAGGGGGTTATTTTCCACCAATATTCAGTGCTGTTAGCAAGATCGGGATCATAAGTGGTTACGGCTCCTAAATCGGATTGATTGATAACTGTTGTAAATGGGGATACAGTTCCAAAAGATAATTTGTATCCTGTAGGCGCACCACCTCCGGATGACCAATTAAGTGTCTGCGATAAGAGAATATTAGTAGCACCGTTAAGAGGGCTGACAAGATTGGCAGGATTGGGAGGAGTAGTTATCTCATAAGTAGTATAAGCTATCTGGATATTAGGACGATAAGAGCTTAGAGTACCATTTCCCGATGGAGGTGTAGAATCCTGATTCCAGTATTGATGAGTGTTAGTTACCGAAGTATATTGGACACCGGGTCCTCCGGAACTTCCGCCTGCGGAGCTACTTCCAGTACCTCCATAGTTTCTTTCTACCAGAACCATTAATCCAAAACCATTATCAATAGCAAAACTGCTGGTGAGAGAAAATTGATTCCAACCTCCTGCAGGTGTGTCACCATAGTTAGAATCATATACAAGAGTTGCTCCGCTGATCATATTTGCCCAAGTGTCCGCACTTGCAATAGTAGTTGCAGCAGTTGTTTTTAAATATATTTTCGTGGGAACGATTGCCGTTGTAGCAATAGTAGAATACCAGGCAAGCGAAGATATACTGAGATTTTGGCTTCCCAGTTCAGCATCTGTATAGAGAGCAGCACTTCGTTCATAACCAAAAAATGAACCTAAGGGATATCTCTGGACGCTTGTTCCTGTGCCAATAGTAATTGTATCGGCAAAGACGAATGCTACAATCAGCATTGCACAACATATAGTTAAAAGTTTCTTCATACGAAAACTCCTTGTTTAGATGTTTTTTCTCTTGAAGAGTTAGCTTATTTATTAAACGATAGGCATTACCTTTCCGAATTTTGTAGTTATGGGGTAAGAGCATTTTGCAAGGTAAGCCATAACTAAATTTGAAATGTTAATAAAGAAAGTGAAATGTGGCTGTTGTCTTTTTACCGAAGAACCCATATATAATGTGCGATGATTATGATACAAAAACCTCGGTTGATGGACAGAGCGTAACATTTCGTTATAAACAATTATTTTTTGAGGAATTACGGATTTGCAACGAACAAACCGTAAATAACTTAACAGATGCGATTTTAGATAACTAAAATACGGTGTAAGATAGCCGTATAATGAAGAATTAAGATAAAGTAGATAAAAGGAAAGCAATAAATTAGCAGCCAAAATAATCAGTTTAGGTAATAAGAAAAGCGCTGCCAGATAAGTAAATTCAAGCTGAAGCAATGGATATATAAGGGGAAAACAAATGAGCACATAAACACAGGAAAGCGAATATACCCATAGTATAACAGAGAAAACAATATTATCTCCGTTCCTTTCTGTTACTCCTGAAAAAATGGATAGCCGGACCTGTTTAAGGTTCATAAGCATCCTTCCTCGTTTATGGAAATGCAAACATAAAGTTCATTTAAAATCTATCGCCAATATTTAACTATCTTTGTGACATACTTTAAAGAATCTCATCTCACATCTCTCGCTCACAACTGATGCCATTTATAACTATGCAATAGGGCTGTCAAGAAAAAAATTAATCTATTCTATCTTATTGTAATGCTATAGTGTTACAGTATTTTATCGTGGTATTCGAGCATTATTGCCAACTGCTTATGGCATAGTCCATTCTCTAACGACTCAGTAACACTTCTCTAACACTGCCGTAATTTCGCTACAGAATCGTTACTTAATCGTGACAGAATTATGAGAGGGCAAGCTTAGGAAATAACCATAAAAAAACCCCCGAGCCAATTCCGCCCGGGGGTCTTTAATCACTCGTTAACTTGTTAACCAGTTAACCCATTCACTCGTTAACCAGTTAACCTGTTCACTCGTTAACCAGTTAACCCATTCACTTGATAACCAGTTAACCTGTTCACTCGTTAACTTATTTCATCATTATCATTTTCTTGGTGCTGCTATACTTTCCAGCTTGCATTTTGTAATAATACACGCCACTGGAAACTGAGCGACCATTATTATCGGTTCCATTCCAGACGATTGTATGATTTCCGGGTTCCTGAATACCTTTAATCAAGGTCTTAACCAATTGACCTTTAACATTATAGACCTGAAGAGTTACGGGTCCTGCTTCTTTAACGCTATAGGAAATAGTGGTTTCCGGGTTAAAGGGGTTCGGATAGTTGTTATGCAAAGCGGTGGCAACTACTGGAACTTCAGGATCATTAACATCTCCGCCGGTAACTGTTACATCATCTACGCAGAAAATAAAGGCATCGTTGGAAAGGCACTGAATACCAATGTAGTAATTACCGACATTGGTAATTTGATAGGTAAATTCTGTCCAGTCCACCGGTGCTTCAATGTAGTTTGGTCCACTAATGATAGTGAAATCAGCAGGATTAGTGGAAGGAGAAATACCTACCTTGAATCTTTCCAATCCATAATCCGAAACATAACTTCTTGCCCAGAACTTGACTGAATTGGGATGCGTAAGCTGAGGAGTAATCATCCAATCATTATTGGGAGGAGTTGTGGAAGCGAAGCAAGCTGCTAATTTGTTTCCTCCGTGAGCGGCGAAAGTAGTTAAGGCAGGAGATGTGGTAGTAGGATTGAAGATTATGAATGCCTGGGGATTATAAATATTTTCCCAGGAATAACCTTGAATACCATAAGTTCCGCTTTGATCTACATCAACCAATGTCCAAGGAGCAAAGGTTATAGTGAAATCTGCATAGGACTCAAAGTCGTCCGTAAAGATATTTGCTGTGGGAGGTAGTTGAAAGTTAACCGTAGTGGTTTCGCCGGTTACAACAATAACTCCCGTTTGAGATACGGACTGATAATTGGGGTGAGTGGCAGTAACAGTGTGAGTTCCAGCTAAAACTGTCATACTGTAAGCGCCAGTGGCGTTAGTTGTAGCAGTCACATTTTCGCAAGTAACTGTTGCGCCTGAAATTGGCTGATTTTGCATATTGCGAACGATACCGGCGATAGTTCCGATTTCGTTGTATAAAGGCAAGGGATTGGAGATTCCGGCGATGGAATATACACCACCAGTATAAACTGTCTTTACTGCCCATTTGTATGTGCCATCAGGTAATGAAATCCAGCCAGCATCGGGATACATTAAAGCATTAATAGGTGTGGGAGTTAACAGAGTCCAGGCACTTTCATTGGTTTCCTGACCCTGCAGTAAACGCCAAACCTGATAACCAACCGGAATTCTCTCGTTAGTTGATCTTACAGTTTGTGTGCTTTTTGTGTTTTGAGCAACGGATTTAATATTGGCTGTAGGCAAAGATTTTGTATCCTTTAGCACTGTCTTGATGCCTTCCAAAGAAGGAGCATTAGTAGGTGCAGCCCAACCAACGAAACCTTGGATGTTCCAGTTGTAATCCAACGCAGGATTCTGTGCAATTAAAGTGGTCCACTGACCACCAAAATACATCATATTGCCAAAACCATCAACGGCAGGTCCGGCATCGCAACCGGCAGGATATCCACCAGTAACGACATTACGATAGCCAAACCAAAGTTCTTCGTTTCCGTTAACCAATACTGGGTTATTTAAATTAACAGTGTTATAAGTATCCAGAGTGGGTGTAAAAGCTTGATCTACAACCATATTAGCTGGCTGAGTAGCGGTTCCGCCAGTCCAAACGCGAACAGAGAATGTTCCTGCTTGGGCAGGCCATACTTTTAGGGTGTATAAACTCATACCCGCATACTGAGTTAATTCGGATGCAGGGAAGCGAATATATACATCAAAGTCATTGGCGCCACCGGTTCCGATGCTATCATTATTTTCACCGTTATCATAATGTAACCAATCGCCACCACCCGATCCGGGTTCCATCCAAGTTATGCTGGCAATGGCTCCGTTGTCAGTTGCCTGAACATTAACGGGGGGAAGAGTAAGTTCGGTTACTGTAATATCGCCCATATTTACATTTGTAGTTCCAACTACAACCTGACCCGTTGCCTGTTGGTAACCAGTCATAGTAACAGTATAATTGTAGGTTTGGCTGGCATATACATTGGGAATGGAGAAGTTTCCGGAAGCATTGGTAACTGCTTCATAAGGTTCATAACCACTTAAAGCAATTGTAGCATTAGCTAATCCAGCAGTAGGATTATCGCTGCCAACCACGCGTCCACTTACGGTAACTTGTGGCAGAGGGGCAAGAGTAAAGTTACTTACCGTATTTTGATCTTCAACGACTGTCACATTGTTTGTTACTGAATTATAACCGTGTTTAGTGGCAGTAACTTGATGAGCACCTTCCATAACATAGGGGAAATTGTATGCACCATTAACGGTAGTACAAACTAAAGCAGTTCCAGCAACTGTAACAGATGCACCCGATAGAGGTGTAGCCCCTACGGAAACGGTTCCGCTTATTGATCCCATACCTTCGGTTATCAGCATAAAGGTTGTTTTGGGGAACATTGCAGCGGGAGTAGCTGCAGCTGGGCTTGCAGGATCATAATCTACAGAATCGCTATAGAGATTAAGAGTGCGGGCGGCAACTGTTCCAGTTTGTGTAACGAATACATCCGAAGATGAATAGTATTGTGTATCCATAGGTCTTTCTACCATCACGACAAGATTTCCTCCACCATAAGCATAAGGCGGATTAAGAGTGATGAGTATATTATTGGGTCCGCTGGGATAATTCACGGTTCCATTATAGACCTGTGTAAGCTGAGTGGAAGGAATCCAACCGGTACTTAGATCAGTTTGAGTGGTTTCTCCAACCCAGATATTGGTGGGCATATTGGGTAAATTTGTTGCGAAATTATTATAGAACTGAATTCCAGTAAGCAAACCACCGATATTTAATTCTGTAGCGAGATAAATGGTTTCAAACAGAGAATTGTGGTAATACATATCTACTGGCATTCTTCCAGTTGAACCACCGGCACCAACTGTTATCGCTACAACACCTTGTGCTTGAACATTAACGCTCAAATGGGCACTTTGATTGTTAGTAGCAATTTCATCAGTAGCTAAAACCACTTCGCCATAAATGTAGGTAGCTCCAGTTTGAGTAGGAGTCCAGGGAATGGTAAATTGTAGGGTCTGCAGTGAGTTTATAGAAGTTCCTGCTACAGAACCAACTTCTACGCCACCTTCTTTCATTAGTTTTACGGTATAATTTGTCTGAACTGCCGTGCCGTTATTTTTTACGGTTACTACATAATTAGAGGCAGCACCCACACTGGGTGTTGGGTTCCCTGTAATGCTTAAACAGCCCATATCATTAACAATTGCTTGTCCTGAATAGAAAATGGTTGTTTTGGGAACCAGACCGGTAAGAGTTGCTCCGGTAGGAGGATTGGCAGGATCATAGGGGGTGCTGTCACTATAAATATTTATAGTGCGGTTAGCGCCAATCGTTAAGCCATAGAAATTGTCACTGGCAGAATAATATTGTGTGTCCATAGGACGCTGGACCATTATTACCAAGTTTCCGGGAGTATGCATATAAGGTGTTTGCAAAGGAATGGTAATGGTATTCACTCCGGAAGGATAAGTAATGTTGCCGTCAAAGACCAAACTAAGTTGAGTGGAAGGAATCCAGCCACCGCTTAAATCCTGAACATTGGTGGAACCCATCCAAATTTTGGTGGCTCCGTTGGCAGGGGAATCAAGAAAGTTATTGTAATAAGCCAGAGAAGTTATAGTTCCGCTAACAAAACCCAGTTCATCAGACAAATAAATGCTTTCGGAAAGGGAGTTCTTCCAGAAGAAATCCATCGGAATCCGCATTGTTTCTGTTCCGTTAGCAATGGTAACTGCCTGAACACCAGCTGGCTGAACGGTAATATTCAAAGTAGGTGTTAGGTCGTTAGTAGGATTTTGATCTCCGGTTAAAACAACTTTACCGCGAATAACTAAAGCGCCAGCTACCGTGGGAGTCCAACTAACCTGAAAAGTAAGGGTCTCATTGGATTGAATGGTGGTTCCCGCCGTGGAACCAAGCTCATTGTTATTGCTGTCAATCAGTTTAACCTGATAATTGCTTTGAGGATTGGTTCCCCGGTTACGAACGGTAATTGTGTAAGCCGTTGCTGTTCCTGCTGTGGGAGTAGTGTTTCCGGAAATGGCCGTTGCGGCTAAATCATTGGCTTGAGCCACAACGGGATTAAATTCATACACAGTTCCCTGAGCCGGGAAAGTAGTAATAGTAGTGGTTTCCGTAGTAGTGGAGGCAGCTCCGGAAGTTGGATTTATACTGTAAAACCAACCAGAACCACCCGGGGTCATATTGATGCCAATGGAGGCAGAAGGGTTGTTTGGCGTTCCAGCATTAGAACCATAAATGAAACTAACCTTGCCCGTTTCATAAAGTTGAACTTGAAAATTAAAACCAACAGGACCACTATAGTTCCACTTGGCATCCGCATATTGAACGGTGAAAATACGATTGGGAGCGGTTCCAGTGGTAAGATAACTTACTATTCCTGAAGCCATACTAAGATCGTCCCATAAAGGGGCAACCACTGGTTGATAAGATGTGGAGGCAAGATTGTTAGTTAGGTTACTTCCAGTTTGGGAAGTTCCTAATCCAACCCAGCCGTTGGAAGAGATTTTTACTTCGCTATAAGAAAAATCTCCATAACCAAAAGTGAATCCAATAGGGATGGCAGCGGAAATTCCATCATCAGTTGAAATTGCTGCATCAGTCCCAGTAATTGGTGTGTAGGTTCCAGTGGTGGCATTGAAAGTATAATACTCATCAATTGTCGCCCAAGACAAACACACCATACATATCATCACGAGTAGTAATGATAGTCGTTTCATAGTTATCTCCTTTTCCGTAATTATGTTTGGTTAGGGTTATTTTTTTATGTTTCCGAATGCTCGGGAATCATATTAACATTAGAAACTCTATACCTTAACTTTGTTTACGAACATTTTATTGCTGCCCTTTTGCAGTAAAGCGGCAGACCTCACACTCTATATATGATAAGATAATCAAAATCTAATCAAAAGCACAGATAAAATAATTCCAAAATCTGTCAAGCAAGGTTTTATTGAATGGCAGCTTTTTTTGGATTTTGTTCTTTTCTCACTTTGCCTATTTATTTATTCAGCTATGGATTAACTTATCCTAATATCCATCAGCTAAATTTTTTTAATATCTTTTTAGGTTGCAACCCTGACTATAACTTTCGCCGGGTCTCAAATACTCTGCATAGTCAAAATCCATTTCTATAAGAGTATAATCGGGATCATCATAGCCGGAAAAATAGTCATCAAAAAAGAAGCAACGCTCAGATGCCTCAGCTTTGAGCGTTGCATTATGAACAAGAGAAGCAATTCCGCTTAAGCGAATATAACCTGTTTGTCCTTCTTCGTATAGCGGAATGCAGACCTCTATATTTTTATTGTTTTGGATTTGGCTCACCTTGGAATCACCTCTGAAAGTAGTAACAAAATAACGATCATCGTAGATAAATAGAACTACGGGTCTAATTCGGGGACGGTTTTTATCTACGGTAGCCAGATAGACATATTGGTTTTGTTTTATCCAAGCCATTATTTCTTGTTGTAAAACGGATTCGTTTGTGTGTGCCATAATAGGAAGAACTTATTTCGGGAAAGATATTTGGGTGATGAATGCTTGATTTTCAGGATTGGGATTATCGTTTCCATCCCGGGGTAAATTCTCAATTTTATGAGCAACTTCCATCCCTTTAGTAACTTTTCCGAATACGGTATGTTTACCATTCAACCAATACGCCCCATCTTTTTTGGTAACGATGAAGAATTGGCTGCCATTGGTATTGGGTCCTGAATTTGCCATACAGATAGTTCCGTATTCCACCGGTGCGATTAATTCCTGAACATATATTTTGTCTTTAATGCCGGTTTTATCCTGATAGAATTTCAGATCGTGTTTCATAACGGCATTTAGGTTTTGGGCTGTCTGACATTCTTTGGCGATAGCGAGAATATCGGGATCGGGAGTCCGATTGTTTTGAATATGGTGAACGATGATTTTACTCCAAACCGCTTCAGCTTTCTTATTAGTATCAATTTTTCCGGTAATTTCTTCGCCGTTTCTAAAACATTCATCTTCAAAAGTATAATTAGGACCACCTTGTCCATCATTACTGCGATCTTTATCTCTTGTATTGGGGCATCCACCTTGAATCATAAAATCTGGTATGACCCTATGGAAATATAATCCGTTATAAAAACCGGAAGAGGCAAGTTTTACAAAATTCTGAACTGTTTTGGGGGCGAGATCGTTCCAAAGTTCCAGTTCAATGGTTCCGTAGGTGGTTTCCATTTCCACTTTAGTAGTAGTGCCGATATTTGCTTTTTCACTCATAATTTGCTCCTTGGGTGTTTCTGCGAGTGGGGTTTTTGTTTGACATCCGATGCTGATGGCAATAACCATTAGCACTATCAGAATCGGAATAAAGGTTTTGTTTCGGTTGTGCATTATGTGCTCCTTTATTGAAATAATGGGTTTTTATTTATATTATACTTATGCAGAGAGGGTATTCCTGCATCAATTTCCACATACGAATAGTGAGAAATCCAGTCGCCGCAGTTTACATAAAATCCTTTTCCAATACTTTCCAAGGTTGGTTTATGGCTATGTCCCAAAACTACGATATCGGCACGCTTTTGTTCTATCAATTTCTGGGCATAATTTTTCAGTCCCCGGCTTTTGCGGATGATATTTTCTGGATTATCCTTATGTTCTCTGCTGCTGCGTGAAAAAAGCATCCCTATCGTTAAAGCCAAATCGGGATGCAACAAAGTGGCAATTTTACGAACAACTTGCCAGCGAATAACTTTTCGGTAAAGTTGATAACGCAGATCATTAAAAGTGTGCGTATCCCCATGCTCAAAGCGGATTATTTTACCATCCGTTTGGAAAGTATAACCATCGGGATGTATCTCACAATCAAGATATTCGTTCAGAAAATCTCCGAACCAGAAATCATGGTTGCCACTAATGTAAATTAGGTGTGTTCCACTTTCTTGAACAGCAGATAAAGCACAAAGAACTGGGAAATATTGTTTTACGATGGTAAATTTGCTTTCCAGCCAAAAATCAAAGATATCTCCCGAAAGGACCATCAAATCGTATTTACCTACACATTCTTTCAGAAAAGCAACCAGTAAGTTGGCATTATGCTTATCACTTTCATTTAAGCAATGAAACTTATAGTGGCAATCGGAAAGCGCTATTATCTTCATTTTTTGTTCATCACATAATAAACAATGTTAACTCCGAACCGGAGTGCCTTATCACGAATTTCCGGAGGGTCGTTATGTGTTTCGGGATCTGCCCAACCGTCACTGATATTAGTTTCATAAGTGTATAAACACATTAGCCGTCCATTATCATCAAAAATGCCGAATGCCTGGGGTTTTTTGTCATCGTGTAAATGAATTTTAGGTAATCCGGCGCTGAAATCAAAAAAAGAAATAAAAAGTGGGAAAGAGGGGTCTAATTCCATTAAATCCCGTTCGGGAAAAATCCTTTTGATCTCGCGTCGGAATGCTGCATCCATTCCATAATCGTCATCAGCGTATAAAAAACCACCTCGCAACATCCAAATCCTCAAATTTTCCACTTCGCGTTCAGTGAATTTTATGTTTCCATGCCCCGTTAAATAAAGAAAAGGATAATCAAACAGTTTCGGGTCGGATGCTTTTACTATGCTTTGATCTATGGGGAAACTGGCTCCCGTAATTGAGTTTATGTATTTTGCCAAATTGGGTAGAACTTCCGGATCGTTATACCAATCACCTCCCCCGTCATATTGTAAACGAGCAAAACCTGTTTTCACCGGCATTTCCACTCCTGCCCAAAGAGGTATAAATATACATATTAAAAGGAAGGGAAGATAGCGATTCATAGCTTAATTAATAATATTGAGCTCTACACACAAAACGGCATTACCCACCACTGCGTAAAAGCAATTAGCAAAGCTATCATAGGTGGATAGAGCATCCAAATCTTGTTTTAAAGTTAAACTGCTGAGGGTTTCACCGCGCGTAGGATCAAGAATACTAATGCCTCGTTTGGAAGGAATAACAATTATACTTCTATCCAGGCGTGGATCATCGTCATAAGTAATTATACAGGGAGTAAAACGATCACCAGTTATGCTTTCCGTTGGCAAATACTGTTGCCAGAGAATTTTACCATTATTGTTAAGCCCTATAATTTGTTGATTTGCCAAATACACCATTACCATTCCCTGATGAACAGTAGTGGAGCGGATGTCATCTTCCATCATTTTGGTCCAGAGAAGTTGGCGGGATTTTTTATCATAAGCGCTAAGTCGGTTGTCAGACACAAGAATAATAGTTCCCAAAGTAAAAGAAGGAGCTAAACTAACCCGATAAGGCAATTCCGTAGTCCAAGCGATGGTAAAAGTAATGTTACGCGCCGGCAAATTTACCAGCTTATCCATATATTTTTTCAAATTTTCACTGTTAATGTTCAGATTGGGTGGAATTTGTTCCAAGCGAAGAGGTTTCTCTTCTTTAATCGATAGGCGCATTTTATGCACTGCCTGATCTATAAAACGATTTCCGATCATTATATAGAGGGTGGCAAGCAAAGCCAGAAAGATTAAAATGATACTGGTAACTTGCAAGCGGGAAAGCTTTTTATGCCCGGATTTCACCAAATTATCACTACCTTCCAAAATAAGCCAAAGAGGATTATCTTCTGCGGCATAGGTCTCTATCAATGTGTCTATAGTGGCTATATCAGTTACATTGGGAATAATTTTATGTGCCAGTTCGCCGGAGAGGACTATAAGACGCTTATTATTATCAATATGGATGCGTTGAGGTTTAAACACGGGATCTTTATCGTTTAGCCCCAACAGCTGCATTCCTTCTTGAGATTGAACTCGGTAATTTTTCCAGTCCTTGCCCACAGGCGTCAATTTTTTATTATCTGCCAGAAGACAAAATATTCTGCCAAATTGAACATAATATAGTTCATCATCAAATAGGACACCAAAGAAGAGCGAGATGCCTTTTTCGTTCAATTGGGTTTTATGCAAAATGCCATAAAGTTTCCAATGTAGATCGGTAAAGAATTGTTTCAACCATTTTTCGATTTCCAACCGCGAGATGGAGGCAATTTTGGAATTAAGTAATTCCAGCTTAATTTCGGCTATTATTTCTTCCAGCACATTATTTTTTTCCGGATGCCAAGTGAGCAGAAACCAGGCAAATCTGCCATCGTGTGAAGCTTTATATTCACAAATACTGCGGGGTGGAGATGATTCCTGACTTTGCAGAGAAATCATTTTAGCACCACCAATTAATAAAACTGCGCCAAGAAACGCGTATCAAGGTTGGCAAATGAAGAAGCATATTTGTGTAAGCGGCATTGGCTAACGGACACCAACATTCTTTTTTATGAATGGAACGGCGTTCCATTTCCGCACCCGGCGAAAACCAAATTTTGCGAAAATTGTATTTGGTTTGGCGTAAATTTCCCAGCGATTTGGCTTTTATGCAACAACTCCAGATATCTCCATCGGGAGAAATTTGACAGGAAGCAACTCCTGAATAGCAGGGAATTATTTGTCTTTTATCACGCATAATTCTTTTCACGAGGTTATAATATTCAATACGGAAAGCCATCGTTACTTTGCTCATTCCTTTATAAGCGCTATTTTTGATTCTATGAATGAGATAATCAATGGCACTTTTATAGGCAATCAAAGAAGGAGTAATATCAGTTCCAATTGTATCCAATTCAACTCTTTCTTCTGCAATTTCAGTAATATAGCTATCAGGTTTCAAACGGATAAGTTCATTGGCAATGGAAGGAAAGCTATCCACATTGAATCTGGAAATTACAGTATGAATCCCAATGCTTAAATTCTTATGTTTCAGTGCTTTTAAACCATTAAAAGTGGTGAGTGCTTTCTTATAGTTACCGGGAACATTACGAATATTATCATGCTGTTCACCTATGCCATCAATGGAAACATTGATAATAATTTGAGCTTTGGGACAAGCGCGCGCTATGGCATCTGTTTTGTCAATTATCGTTTTTACCAATATCCCATTAGTGGGGATATTAATGATTTTTGGATGTGAAATTTGATAGATAGAGGTAACTACTTCCACAATATCATTGCGTAGAAATGGTTCACCTCCGCTGAAAGTAATCCAATAGGGAGAATTGCCGATGTTTTTAAATATTTTTTTATATTCATCCACGCTTAAGTTATTTGCTTGTTTTTTCCAGATATTACAGGTATTGCAGCGCGAATTACAAGTATAAAGTAAACTTACAGTATAGTTCATTGGCATCAAATGAGGAAAACCCAAGTTTTTCATTAACCAATAGCCGATAATTCTAAAGATGAGGTAAAACATTATTTTTCTTTTTCTTTCTTCGTTTTTTGTAGTTCTTTGGTAGAGCGAGAAATATCCCAAGCGAAGGGATTTTTCCCTTTTATATAATAATCCCAGGTGCCCAGCAAGCGGCAATATATCTCCAAAAACAGAGCACCTGCAAGCTTAAATAAGTTAAAAGGCCTTTCTTTTAACTCTTGCAAGACCACTTTCAGCAGGATACCACTATCTTGTGAGGATACCTGATAATGTTGATGTTCTTTCAGCCATAAATGTCCATTCTGGATACGCCGGCGTTGTTTTATATGGTCTGCCAGATTTTCCGCTCCTTTGTTTCTAATTTTGGCGGAAGGGATGTATTTAAGTTTTAAGCCCTTTTCTTTAATGATTGCTTCAATGCTTGCCTCATCTACGGCACTTCTTGAGGGTATTTTTTCCATCACTTTGCGGAAAGCAATCATTTCTCCCAGTTTTGGAGATATTAATGCCATCCGATGATGTAAACGCCATAAAAGATTAACGATATAACCCAGATAACTGTTTTCCTCATTTACCGGAATAGGCCTTCCACCCGTTGCGCCAATTTTGGGATCTTTAAAGGCAGAAACCATTTTCTCCAGCGTTTTCTTCGCCGGAAGAACATCAGCACTGACAATCACTACAATATCTTCTTTGGCATTGGCTAAAAATAAATTGATGGCAGATGATTTACCTTCTCTTTTTGCCTGAGTTATCAGCTTTACTTTTTTGTTTTTTTCGGCATAGGAATTTACCAGAGCATCAGTTCCATCATTACTGGCGCTGGAAACTACAATTATTTCGCTGATTTCAGTTTCTTGCAGTTCCTGATTTTCTATTGCCTCCAGAAGAGGAATAATATTTGCTGCTTCATTATGAGCAAAAATGCCCACCGAACATTTAATCTTATTCATCACTTAAATCGGTAGATTCTGAGAACGGTTTTGGTTTATTGCTTTATTTATGCCATCCAAAATGCCGTTAATAAATTTACCGGCTACTTCACTGCTGTATTTTTTTGCGATTTCAATTGCCTCGTTAATGATAACAGGAGCGGGAGTATCGGTAAATAATAATTCATAAGTGGCAACGCATAAAATACTTCTATCCAGCCAAGCAATATCTTGTAAATCCCTGTTATCGGCGATTTTATCTATTTCCGATTCTATTTGGTCAATATTTATGATCGTATTCTTGATCAGTTCATCGGCAAAAGCATAGACAGGAGAATCCGGTTCCAAACCTTCTCCGGTAGCCAAAGAAAGCAATGTAGCTGGATATTCATTCAGCAAACCATATTCTCTATAGTCCTTATCCACTTCTGAAAATTCCAGAGAATAAAGACACTGAATCGCTATTTCGCGAGCTTTACGCCTTTGCCCCATTTTCCATTTCAGCTAAAAGATTAAGCATTTCCAGAGCAGAACTGGCAGATGTAAAACCTTTATTTCCAGCTTTTGCTCCTGACCTTTCAATTGCCTGGTCTATGCTATCAGTGGTTAACACACCATAAATTACGGGTTTACGGGTTTCCAAACCCACCATGGCTATTCCTTTGGTTACTTCAGCGCTGATATATTCAAAATGGGGAGTGGCACCTCTAATTATTGTTCCCAAACAAATCACCGCATCAAAAGCAGGATTTAAAGCCGCCTCTTTTGCCACCAAGGGTATTTCAAAAGCACCCGGAACCCAGATTACAGTGATATCTTCCTCGTTTACATTATGACGCTTGAGGCAATCCAAAGCTCCTTCCAGCAAACGAGAACTGATGAATTCATTAAATCGGCTGACTACCAGAGCAAATTTATATCCTCTCGAGATGAGTTTTCCTTCTATAACCTTCATTTTTTCTCCTTGTGTATCCGGAGCTTTTATCAAACTCCGCATTCTGTAGAATATATTCTTCTTTTTATCACGGCGATAGTATCTTAGTTCATAATACCATTTATTTAAACTGTCCCCAAAGGGAATCTGTCGGCTCACTAAAAAAAATAGGGTTTAGCATCTTCAAAGGTTAGAAAACTTATATTCTGCCAGTGCTTTTAGATAGGAAGTTTTCTCGCCTTGTTATATTTACTTCTGTTACCTGATCTAATTTTTTAATAAATACCATTATTTATGGCATTGGAATTTGTTCAAGGAAAATCTTTCAAATATTTGGGAAGCGCTTGGTTTTCCTTCTAACCGATTTTTTTAAAACTGTAGCTTTTCCGTTAAAGGGAAAAGTGCATTATCCGAATCTGGCCAAGATTTCCTTCCTGCTTTAGCTTTTTGCTTGACACTTATCAAATCCCGTAATATAATGTTAATAACATAAAAATCGATATGAGGAAACAATGATAGCTGTTCTAACTTGTGATATTATCAGCTCTCGATCTTACGATAAAAAGCAACGACAAATATATCCTTCCAATTGATTTATAATGCAGAACTTAGGAGTTTGCTTAAAAAAAATATATGAAAACAGAGGAGATAAAAAATGCTGATTTGGCGTCTTTTGCTCGCCTTATTTCTCAGTGATTTCTTACTACAGAATTATTGGCTAATTAAAAGCAAGAAATACTTCTGGGGTTTGGCATATCACTGCCTAATTTACCTTTTTGTTATGTTAATTCTAACAGCCAATTTGTTAACGGGTAAAATCATTGTAGTTTTATTGATTTTAGCTATTCTCCACGGGATTGTGGACTATGCGAAACAGCTATTACGCCCTGTTTTTGCAAATAAAGAATGGCTACTGTTCATAACTGATCAGTGTATTCATATATTAACCATCATTTTGGCGGTGGGGATAATTTCCGATTTAGATTATAGTTATCTGATAGCCATTTATAACAAGTTTCCTATTGATGCCTGGTTCAAGTATTTAGCTTTATTCATTGTTACTGTTTTTGCCGGTATTTACTTCACGGATAGTATCTTAAAAAGTGTTTTGAAGATAGATTTAGCAAATGATGAACAACGCTATAATGTTTCTTGTTATATTGGCATAGCTGAACGATTTTTAATTACAATCGCTGTATTAATCGGTCGTTATGAATTGATTGGTTTCCTCCTATTAGCAAAATCTCTGAAGAAATTACCAGAAATAAAGGATGCAACTACTGAAAAATATAATAATTATGTAGTGGTTGGCACGCTTTTAAGCTATTCTTGGGCAATAGCTATCACGCTGTTATTCAAGAATTTATTTTAACAAACCCTCCTTAGGATAACTGCTTTTAATCCTTTTAACAAATTATTGGCAGATTTGTTCTTGCTTAATTATCTAAGGTAGTGCTGGAATGGCGTTACAGGGGAATTTGCCGAGCAGTGCCACCGCAGCTCTACCACAGGTAATTAAGGGAGAGTCAGATTTGTAATTGTCCTTGATGCGGTATTTTTGTTTCTGTCTTACTGCATCAAATAGGGCAGTTTCCACGCAGGGAAGGGGAATGAAAACCGTTTAGACATTGATTGTTGTAAAATAGGCCAATACGCTATTTACCTTTTATGGCAGAGAATGAGTTTGGTATTGTAAATCTCTATTTTGAAATGGGGAAATTTGGATTATTATATCTAAAAGAAATAGTTTTTAGGGCTATGCAGAAAAAAAGATTGACTAAGCTCTGGGAGATAAAAATGTGTCCTACGGTGATTGATACGAATAATTCTATTGTAAGCATAAAAGATAAGACCTGCTGGCTGAAGAGCTCAGGATGTTTTGTTCTAATGTGCGTTTTTATATTTTCCCTTTTAATGAATGCAGGATATGCACAAAACAAAAGTGAAGAATATTTAGAGGTAAAAAACTGGAAAGCGCCCCAAAATGCTGTTCTGTTTAAAGATATAGTTTTACAGGATAGTATCCATATTTATAAAGGCAAACCTTTTACCGGGATTGCCATTGAATATTATAACAATGGTGCTTTACAGCGATTTGCCACTTTTGTGAAAGGCAAACAGAATGGTCCTATGTTTATTTGGTATCCGGATGGAAGCCCTGAAATGAGCGCCAATTTCATTGATGGATATTTACAGGGACGCTTTTTGGGCTGGTATAATAATGGCAGTGTTATTTATGATTTGATGATCAATAAAGGAACTTATGCAGGCGATAATCTTTGGGAAAATGATGAAAGCCAGGCAGGTTCAGAGGAAGAAGATTTGGAAAGAGAAGGACCCGATAATGACCAAAGTGCAGAGTAAAAAAAATGTGATGGCCACTTTCCTGGAAATGAAAAAGCGACAGGAAAAGATATGTATGCTAACCGCTTACGATTATGCAATGGCAAAATGCGTTTCTGCCACATCCGCCGATGTTATTTTAGTGGGTGATTCTTTAGGAATGGTGGTTTTGGGCTATGAAGATACCCTGCAGGTAACGGTGGAAAATATGATTTATCACTGTTCCGCTGTCCGGAGAGGGGCTCCCTTTTCTTTTATAATTGCCGATATGCCCTATCTAAGCTATCATCTTTCGGAAGAAAAAACCAGACAAAATGCCGCTGAACTGATTGTAAAAGGAAAAGCTGATGCCGTTAAATTGGAAGGAGGTTCTGTTTCTCGTTTGGCAGCCATAAAAGCTATAGTAGATATGGAAATACCCGTTTGTGCACATTTGGGTTTGACCCCGCAATCCATTCATAAATATGGTGGATATAAAGTGCAAGGCAAAAAACCCGAAGCTCAAGAAGAACTTATCAAGCAGGCAAAGGAAGTTGAAACAGCGGGTGCCTTTATGCTTGTTTTGGAAGGCATTCCGGAACTTTTAGGAAAAGAAATAACTGAAAATATAAACATTCCTACAATCGGAATCGGCGCCGGCAGATATACAGACGGTCAAGTTTTGGTTTATAATGACTTACTGGGTTATTCAGATATGCAGCCCAAATATGTAAAACGCTATGCTGATTTGAATAATAATATTATAGAAGCGATGGAAAAGTTTTCCCAGGAGGTAAAAAACGGAATTTTCCCTGCCCCTGAACATATTTATTACCCCCTAACTTAATAAAAAGAAGGATAAAAAAATGCCCCAAAAAATATTACCCCCTGAATCGATGAGTGCTGAAGAAAAATTTTCAGCTTTGGCAAATTTGAAAGATAAACTGGAAGATAATTTTATCTTACTTGGTCAACTGCTTTCCGAAATTAAGCGTTCCAAATTGTATTTATTTAAGGGTTATGAAAATTTTAAGGACTTTGTGGAAACCGAATATCAACTTTCCGGGTCTTTGGCTGGCAAACTTATTGCTACTTTTGATCTGTTCATTGAAGATATGGATATCGATGAAGGTGAAGTAAAAGAAATCGGTTTTGACCGTCTGCAAATGATTAAGCCCTTTATGAAAAATGCGGAATGGCAAGTGCGTGATGAATGGATTCACAAAGCGGAAGATATGCCGTTTCAAGAACTCCGCGACCATATAAAAGAACTAAAACAAAAAGAAAAAGAAAGCAATATTGACCTGAAAGAGGTCTATATTGATCAATTTTGGGAGAAACTTACCGGATGGTTCAATTGTTCCCGTAAAGAGCTAAATTTTAAGCTCGCTCTTTATTTTCAGGATGCCGATCTGGATCAAATGAAAAAGATCGTAAAAGAACGCCAACGCGCTTTTGAAACTGAAACACAAACTAAAAAGGAGTAAAATCCAATGAAACAAATGCACATTCTTTGGGTTGACGATGAAATTGATCTGCTCAAACCCTTTATCCTCTTTCTGGAAGAAAGAAACTATCCGGTTGATATATGTAATAATGGAACCGATGCTATTGAAAAAGTAGTGGAAAATAAATATGACTTGGTTATTTTGGACGAAATGATGCCCGGTCTGGATGGTCTTTCCACTCTGCAAGAAATTAAAAGAATCAATCCTGCTATTCCCATTATAATGGTTACCAAAAGTGAAGAAGAGGGTTTGATGGATAAAGCAATCGCCTCTCAAATTTCGGACTATTTAATAAAACCCATCAACCCCAGTCAAATAATTATGGCGATTAAAAAGATTTTCCAAGCGGATGAAATTCGCGCCAATCAGATTGGCCAACAATATACTCGCTACATTGCAGAGCTGAATCAAAAACTGTTTGATACTCCCAATTGGGAGGAATGGTGCCAAATTTATCGCGAACTAAGCTATTGGGAATTGCAAATTGATCAGGTTAATGATGAGGGCTTGCGGCAAACCCATTTTCTGGAAAAACGCAATTGTAACACCGAATTTACTAACTATGTGGAACGCAATTACAGTGAATGGATGAAAAGCGATGAAAGGCCTAATTTAAGTTTTGACCTGATTTCGCAATTTATAGCTCCGCACTTTGAAGAAAACCTGCCTATCTATTTCATTATTATTGATTGCATGCGTCTGGATCAATATCTGGCAATTCAACCTTACATTCAGGAACTCTTTGAGGAAGAACTTGACCTCTACTTTTCTGTTTTGCCAACGGCTACCCCTTTTAGCCGAAATTCCATTTTCAGTGGTTTGCTGCCAATTGATATTGCAAAACGCTTTCCTGATTATTGGGTAACTTCCGCTGAAATGGATAATAGCCGTAATCGTAACGAACATCAGCTTTTGGATGAACACATTGAAGAACTTGGTTACAAACTTGATCCTACCAGCAAGTATGTAAAAATATTCAATATGGAAGAAGGTAACTTCGTGTTGCGCAAAATTGAGACCTGGAACAAGGAAAATTTAATTGTGCTGGTCTATAATTTCCTTGATCTTTTGGCACATCATCGCAGTAGGGATCAAATTCTGCAAGAAACAATTCCCAATGAAGAAGGCCTGCGGGCTTTTACTAAACACTGGTTTTTGCATTCCTCTTTGTATGAAGCATTGAAACTGATTGCCAAACAAGATGCAATCGTTATTCTCTCTACTGATCATGGTTCTATAAAAGTTAACCGCGCCACGCAAGTGATTGGTGATAAAGAAACATCGGTAACGGTTCGCTATAAAGAAGGCAAAAACCTTTCCGTCAATGAACGCCATGCCTTGTTTGTAAAAAAACCCGGAGAGTATGGACTTCCTTCCAAAAGTATTGTGGATAACTTTATTTTTGCCAAGGACGATTACTATTTCGTGTATCCCAATTCCTATCATCAATACCAAAAACAGTATAACGGAACTTTTCAACACGGAGGTGTCTCGATGGAAGAAATGATTTTACCCATTGCCACCTGCCGGACCAAAAAAAGAACTAAAGAGTAAAAAAAGTGTAGTCGGAGGACGCTGTTCCTCCGCAAAAAAAGTGTAGTCGGAGGACGCTGTTCCTCCGCAAAAAAAGTGAACAAAGAGTTCATTTTCTGTGCCAAGTTATTACTTTAAGAAAATAGCTCTTTGTAAACTTAGCTATCCGCTTTTAACTTAATTTAGGATGATGACGATAAATTTACTAACTGAACAAGACACTATAGACCTTGCCTATAAAATTGCTCCTTTCTTAAAAAAGGGAGACATTATAACTCTCTCCGGAGACCTGGGCAGCGGTAAAACCTTTTTTGTAAAACAGCTTGGAAAGGCCTTGGGAATAGCTGACGAAATTGACAGCCCTTCTTTTGTAATGTTGAAGGAATATTTAAGTGGAGCCATTCCTCTATATCATTTAGACCTTTATCGTTTAAAAAATAAGGATGAACTCTTTGATCTGGGGATATTTGATATATTAGATCAAGGGATAACAGTTATAGAATGGCCCCTTTTGGCAGAGGGTATTTTGCCCTATCAGACCTTGAAACTGGAATTTTATTTTGATGGAAAGTTAAGGCGGGTAACCGTAATTCCTGATGAAAATCATAAGCAATATTTTGAATAGTGTAGTCGGAGGACACCGTTCCTCCGCAAAAAAAAGGAGAAAAAAATGACCACTATCCTATTAATCCTAATTTGCCTGGCAATAGTTTTAGGAATTGCTTGGCTCATTTTTGCTAAAGATAAAATGATACCTCGCACTTGGGGTATTGTGGGTTTATCTTTCATAATTGGATTAACCGTTTTCGGCTATTTTTTTATGCAAAGTCGTCAAGCGCCTTCCAGTTTGCGGGTAGTTGGTTATGCCAGCAAACTTTTTGAATCCGACTTAGTAAAATGGAATCTGACTATGCAACGCAATGCAAGCATAGATGGTTTGAAAGAGGGCTATACTAAAATGAGCAGTGATGTTACCGCTTTTAAAAATTATCTTTTGGCACAGGGAATTCCGGAAAAAGATATTAGCATTCAGCCCATAAACAGTTTTCAGACCAATGACAATTATGGCAATCCTACCGGTTATTCTTTAAATCAAAATGTCTTTGTCGTATCTTCCGATGTTGCCAAAATTGAGGGGCTGGCACTGAAACCAGATTTTTTTGCCGAACGCGGTATCTTGTTGCAAAATTCCAATCTTGCCTATTTATATACAAAGCTTCCTGAGCTAAAAAAACAATTGCTTTCGGAAGCTACCAAAGATGCAGTTGCTCGCGCTCAAGAAATTGCCGGTAGCGGAAAAACCAAATTGGGAAAATTAAGAGAAGCCCGGGCAGGTGTTTTTCAAATTACTGAGCCCTATTCTACGGAAGTAGCTGATTATGGTATTTATAACACAACTACCAAAAGTAAAAGCATTTCCGTAACTTTAACGGCTATTTTTAAACTGATGTAGAAATATTTCCACAATTCCTCTCCCAAATTCGTATTATTTTGCTTGTTTGCAATGCAGGAGTAGGTATATTGTAAGTGAAGTAATTCAAAAGTGACGAGTGTTTTGATGAAACATAATATTTTTTTACTGATTCTCTTATCACTGTTAACTCTCTGTATTGATTCGTGTTCGCCAGGACGCAAAAAAATACTCAGAGTTGGTACAGATGCTGAAGATCCACCGTTTAGTTACCTGGAAGGTAGTGAATTTAAAGGTATTGATATTGAAATCTCTAAAAGAATAGCAAAAGATTTGGGGATGCAAATTCAGATTACCAAATATGGATTTGATGATTTATTTTCCGCGTTGGCACTAAATAAAATAGATATTGCTGCGTCTTGTATAACTATTACCGAAAAACGCAAACAGACAGTTGATTTTACTGAACCCTATTTTCAAACCAATCTGGTGGTGGTGGCAAAATTTTCTTCCCTCTTTACGATAGAAAGGACTGAAGATATTGGTAAATATGTAGTTGGGTGTAAATATAACACTACCAGTCACCAATATCTAAAAGAAAATCTGATTGATAAAGACCTCCTTCCCAAAGACAAACTAAAAGTATTTCCTACTTATACAGAGACCTTAAATGAGTTATTAGCAGGTAAGACAGACCTGATGGTTTTTGATGAATGGGTTGCCAGAAATATTGCCAAAGAGGGTAAGATAAAAATTGTCTATATCATTCCTACGAATGAACAATATGGGCTGGCTTTGCAACCCGGCAAAGCGCTAAATAAAAAAATAAAAAAGGCATTGCAGGATTTGAAAAAGAGCGGTGAACTGCAAAAGATTATCGACGAATTTATGCAGAATAATCGCAACACAAATTTTACGAATTAGTGCGAATTACCTTCCAGCCCTCTATTCTTCTTGCATTTTTAACGCACCGGTAAAACACAACTGAGTGCAGAGAGAACAGCCAACACATTTATCCTGATCAATTACCGGATAATTATCTTCAGCAAGTTTTATTGCCTGATAGGGGCAGCGAGTGCAATTTCCGCATTGTAAACATAGTTCTTTTATCAGGGAAGAGCTCTTTGTCTTTTTAGGCAGTTCCATAAAGTCCGTAATGGGTTTGGGTTGAGCAATTCCAATTAAGTCCGCAACGCTTTGCAAACCCTTTGCTTCCAATAGATAAGAAAGTCCTGTTTTCAAGTCCTCAATAATGCCATAGCCATATTTTTCCACAATAGTGCAAAATTGCACATTTCCAGCTCCCAGAGCTAAAAAGTTTGCAGCATCCAAATAATTCATCGCACCCCCGTTTCCGGAAATGAAAATTCCGCTGTTTCCGGCTCGTGCCAAATTCAAATAACTAATGGGCAAAATGCCTTCACCGCTCAGACCTACGATGATTCCTTCGTCCCAGATTTTTTGTCCTTCTCGAAATGCCAAAGCAGGGAAAGTATTAGCCAAAGTTATTCCAGCTTTTTTCTGGGGATATTTGTTTAACACACTTTTCACGGCTGTAAGAATAGGATAAATGGAAGTTACGGCACCGGTCAATTTAAAGAGTTTGGGGATATCCGGATTGCTGATTTCCATTACCCAGCTAATAATTTTAGCGGTTAAAACAGGGTCCTGAGCTACAATGTCACCTTTTGTTCCGTCTCCACCTTGAGGACAGGATAAACTATATTCAATTCCCATTGCGCCTGCATTTTCCAATTTTAAAGTATTGGTTTGCCAGATAGTTTTATCCGCCAAATCATCACCCGTAACAGGACCTCCGGTGGAAGCCATTGTTAAGCGATCAGGAAATTCATTTATTAAGTGCTTTATCTCTGTGCAGACCCTATCCAAAGTATGCTCCGAAACATTATCACAATTGGCGAAGGTCTTTTTCTTGTTTCCGAAGGTGAACATATATTCACCCGGGATATGAATATCCCCACCGTCAAACGCTGTTTTCATTATTCCACCGCTCCAACCAGCTTTATAAGCTTTTTCCATTTGTTCATATCCATCGGAGGGAGGGGCAGCAGATAAGAGGAAAGGTGAATCCATCATTCTACCAAAAAAATCGGTCTTTAGAGGGACAGGATATTTTTTCCAGCCCCAAACGGGGAAATAGCTTTTGGTAACTTTTTCTGGCATTTCCAGTTCGGTTTTGTTTAAAAACGAATGCAATTGCCAAGCAGTATTTTTTCCCGAAGCAACTGCTTCCACAACAGTTGTGGGTCCATTCATCATATCTCCGCAGCAAAATATTCTTGCGGACTTTTTTTCCAGTTCTTTACAGTCAAAGGAGGGTTTATTTCCGATGGCAATGATAACTATGTCAAATTTACGATAGTCATCGATTGTTCCTGCTTCATCTTTAACTAAACGGGGGGCAAACTTTTCTCCTTCAGGGAGATAGACCTTTCTTGTTTTTATTCCTACTGTTCTGCCATTTTGATTAACTATTTCTGAAATCCGAGTGCGAGGTGAAAATTCAATCCCTGCCTCGATCAAAGTGTTTTTTTCCGGTTCCGTTAAAGGCATTTCAGCAAAATTTTCCAGGGTGATCATTTCCACATAAGCAGAATTATTTTTAGCGGCAAGTAAAGCCATATCAGCAGCTATGGCTCCACCGACCAGAGCTATGCGTTTTCCATTAAAATTATATTTTGAAGGGTTTTTCAGAATATCCAATCCGTAAATTACCGTTTCGTCCCCGGGGATATTTAAATGAATTGGTCTATTTAATCCACCGGCTACAATAACTGCCTCAAAACCTTTCTCTAAAAGGGCTATGGGATCATCAATCTTTTCCGATACAAGTTCCAGTTGGATTATTTTATGTAAGAAATTCAGCTCAGCCGCAAGTTCATTTTGGGGTAAACGCTCTTCCGGAATTAAATTTATCTGTCCACCCAAGGGTTCGGAATCAAACATCACGGTTTTATAGCCAAGTTGGGTTAAAACTACGGCTGCTCCAATAGCAGAAGGTCCTGCACCCACAATGGCAATTTTTTTATTTAAGGAGGGGGGAGAAGTTAATTCCGGAACTATATTTAATGCGTATGCCTTGTGAAGAAGCGTTGCTTGCACTGCTTGAATTTGGATTGGGTTATCAAATTTTTTATGTGCGCAGGCATTTACGCAAAAATTATCGGGGCAAACATTTCCGCAAATTCCACCTAAGGGATTGGCAGATAGTATAATAGCGGCGGCTCTTTTTATGTCTGAAGGCGTCCCTAAAGCCGCTGCCATCATAAAATCGGCCGGAGAACAATCGCAAGGGCAGGCATCTTTACAGGGTTTGTTTTCGCAATATTCACAGCGAGCAATTTCGCTGAATAATTGAGCATCAGTTAAAATCATTTATCCTCCCCTTTCTTTAGCCACCGAAAGCACGGAAATAACCAAATGGGTGTAGTCGGAGCTCGCTGAAACTTTGTATTTTTTTTCTTGCGGAGGATCAGCGTCCTCCGGCTACACTTTTTGCGGAGGATCGGCGTCCTCCGGCTACACTTTTTGCGGAGGATCAGCGTCCTCCGGCTACACTTTTTCTATTATTAGTTTACTAATCTATTATATGTCCTTTACCAACTCCCCTAACTACACAGCCCAATGCTTTGTATTTATTGATGGTTTCATCGGACAAGAAATTGGAGCAATCCACAATTAAGGGTTTCTTTTGGCAAAGATCAACCACATATTGAGGGTCAAGATTGCGGTATTGGCTGTGTCCAACAGCAAAAATTACCACTTGCGAATCGGGCAAAACTTCTTTTAAATCGCTTTGGATATGATTTTCTTCCATTTCAGGCCAGGCATCTACATAGGGATCATGGGTTTTCACAACTGCCAGATCTTTACGCAGAAATTCCACCAGTATTTTGGAAGGCGAATGTCTTGTATCACCAACATCTTCCAGATAGGAAACACCCAAAACGGCTATTGGCAAATTTTTGAGATCTGGATATAAGCTTTTTACGATTTCAATGGTATGCAGGGGCATTGTATCATTCGTATTAACCGCTTTAATCGCAAAATCCAAACTTCCTTCCACTCCAAAGAGAGAGTGCATAGCCCAGTTTGCCAAAACCGGATCTTTGGTTAAACAGTAGCCACCCACACCTAAAGAAGGGCGTAACAAATTATCATGCGACCCTTCTCTTTTCCGAATGGCGTCCCGCACTTTATAGATATCCACCCCAATCTGTTCCGCAAATTTAGCCCATTCCAAAGTGAGAGCAATATTTACGGCACGGTAAGAATTTTCCATCGTTTTGGCAAGTTCGCTGGCATTTGTGCTATCTAATTGAGTTAAAGGAAATTCTTTCACATTTAACACATTGGAAAGAAATTCTCTGCAGAGTTCAATACTTTTAGCGTTTACGCCGGAATAAACGCGCCAATAATCACGAATTGATTTTACATACTTGGATCCAGGCATTACTCTTTCATAAGAATGAGCCACTAAAGGAGGGTGAATATTGATGTCTATTCCGCGTTTAGTAAATTCTTCTTCCAGAATGGGTTTTACAACTTTTTCGCAGGTTCCGGGCGGCACCGTTGTTTCCACTAAGACCAAACATTCGGGTTGAATGTTTTTTCCCAAAGTTCTAATGCCTTCCCTAAAAGCGGTTATATCGCAATAACCTTTTTCCGCATCTCCAAAAGCGGGTTTAGTAGCATCCAGCTGAATGTCAACGACTACTACATCAACCAGTCCAAAAACACTTTCTTCGCTGGTAGCCCGGAAATTTTTTTTCTCCACTACGGTGCGATGAAATATTTCCGGAACTTCCGGATCAGATGAATTTACGGGTGGAATGCCACTATTTATAACCGGCACTTTCCAATAAGATCTTTTGGAAGCGCGTTGTTGTCCGTGCACAAAATAAATGGGTTTCCCTTCTTTATCCGTAGCATCGGCAATTACCGTCGCCATCACACAACCTACAAATCCCAAACCCTGAACGGCAACTATTTTACGACCTAAGGCACGTTGTTGAGCTGTGATCTGTGTTAAAATTTCGCGTTCTTTTTCAGTTTCTGCTTCATCGGGAAGCTGATACTCTTTACCATCCGGGGCAATTGAAACTTTTACCATACTTTTTGTGTATCTCCTTTATTTAGTGTCTGCCATCAAAATTCCGGATAAGGGAACTAACTTGGCTTTTTCCTTTCTCAGAATTAAGCACTTAAGTATATTCCGGTTTGCCTAAAATCGGTGTTGTAGGTGTGTTCCCAAAGATGAACATCCCAGCATCGCCATTTGTATTATTAGGCATAAATTCGAAATCGGTTTTTACGCTTTTGATAATGCTTATCTTGTCAAGAGGTTTTTCCTGGTATTTGCCAAAAATCTATTTGTGTATTATATTTTAGCATTTGAACATCTGCATTCCTCTTCCGTTCTCTAACAACTGATGGACATTTCAGTAACATTGCCGTAATCTCATTACATTATTGTTACTGCATCGTTACTGTAGTATAACTTTTGGCAGGGAGCAGGAAGCAAACACTGTGCAAAAATATTTTTGCTTTTGTCACCCTTTTTTCAGTTTTTGTCACCCCCTATATTATAGAAGTATCAAATAAGGAGTCAAAAAATGAAAGTAAAATTTCAGTACGGATTAGCTGGTTACACTGGCAAAGCGGATGGCTTGGTATTCTGCTATAATAGGCGAATGGGTAATGTATATGCCCGCAAAAAAGGGCAGCCCAAACTTACGGAAAATCATCATAAGATGGGAGCGATAACCGCAAATGTGCTTTCTTTCAAGCCCTCAAACGGTTATAAAAATGATTTACGCCTTTATCTAATGCGTTATAATAGCTTACCGGAAAATGCTGATAAACTCACCTATTCTTGGGTAAACTTATACCTGAAGCTGATGTATAAAATGGCAAAAATGTATCCGGAAATTGACCTGAGAACTATAACTCGGGATTATATTTACGCCCAAAATCTTCCTTGTGTAAGCGTTGCCCAAACGGTAGAATATGGTTTGCTGCCAGAAGTGACTGATTGGCAATTATTAAACCATCTTTTGTAGAGAAAGTAAGCGGCAAAATGAAGAGGCCTATTTGGGCTGAGGCAGATTTTTTGCCCGATAGAATAAAAAGAACTCTTCTCGCAAATAATTAAGTATGGATGCAGTTCATTGTCGCTTTGGCACTTTGATTCAAATAAAAGGCAAAAAAAATGTCCGCTCCTGTAACTATGCTATTTTAGGTCTATCATCCCCAAGGCAAAAAAACAATGGACTGCATCTCAGTTATTTACATTACTCTATTTTAAAGATGGTGGGATGGCAATTTGCCCATTTTTGCTTGACATTATGCTTCCGCTAAAAATTGTGGAACTAATTTTCTGTGCATCTTTAGCTCAGCTGGCAGAGCAACTGACTCTTAATCAGTGGGTCCGGGGTTCGAATCCCCGAAGATGTACCATTTTTTAGTAAGCGGTGATTTGCCCTTTGCTCCGCGCAAGAAATGTGCTAAAGTGCGGCTTATCAGTTTTTGCCGGCTTTAGCAGCCGGTTTTTTTTTCGGTAAAAATAAGGGAGGCAGAAACTGATATATTATATTTAGGAGACATAAATGACAGCGTTACATTCACTTGACAAAACAGAAAAAAATGGCTATGTATTCACTTCGGAATCTGTTTCGGAAGGACATCCGGACAAGGTATGCGATCAAATTTCCGATGCAATTCTGGATGCTTATTTGCAAAATGACCCAAATTCAAGAGTCGCCTGTGAAACATTAGCCACGGAAAACAGAGTAATTTTATCTGGAGAAATATCTTCTTCAGCAACGGCAGATATTGAATCCATCGTGCGTAAAACGATAAAAGAAATTGGCTATACAAATGCCGCCAAGGGATTTGATTATAACTGCATAATAAATAACTATTTACATCGTCAGGAATCCGCTTTGGAAGAAAATACGGGAGCCGGAGATCAGGGTTTGATGTTCGGGTATGCTTGTTCTCAAACCCAAAATATGATGCCCGTTCCTATTGAATTGGCTCATAAATTATTGTTCAATCTTGCCCAAGCAAGAAAAAATGGAACACTGAAACATATTTTGCCCGATTCCAAAAGTCAGGTGTCTATGCATTATATAGGTCGTAAAGCAGTGGATTTACAATGTTTGGTAATTTCCACTCATCACGATGTTCTTAGCGAAATGGATTTTGAAGAATTGAAAGAACAAATCAAACAAGTGGTCATACTTCCCTCCATTGCTACCATTGAAGATGAATGCAAGGGCTATTTTGATACCCAAAACTGCGAAATAAAAATTAATCCTTTAGGTCCTTGGCAGGATGGAGGACCCGCTTTTGATACGGGTTTAACTGGCAGAAAAATAATTGTGGATACTTATGGAGGTTGGGCTCAACATGGGGGGGGGGCTTTTTCTGGAAAAGATGCTACCAAAGTTGACAGAAGCGCGGCTTATATGGCAAGGCACATTTCTAAAAGTGTGGTAGCCAGTGGTTTGGCAGATGAATGTTTAATTCAATTCAGTTTCGTAATTGGTGAACAGAAACCCATTTCTTTGATGGTGGATACTTTTGGCAGCGGAAAAGAAAGTGACGCTGAAATTGAAAGAATCATCGCCCGAAACTTTGACTTGACAGTTGGCGGGATAATTGATTATCTTGATCTTAGAAAACCAGTATTTTTACCTACTGCCGCTTATGGTCATTTTGGCAGAGAAGGTTTTTCCTGGGAAAAAGTGAAAAAGATTACAAATTAAAGGAGCAAACAGCTTTGCTGTCTTCAAGTAGATGAACAAACTATATAAGGAACTTTCCGACTGCCAAGGTTTTTTCCTGATCGCAGGTCCCTGCGTGATTGAGTCAAAAAATATAATGTTTACCGTGGCGGAAACATTGAAGAATTTATGCACCGCCAAAGGAATTCCCCTCATCTTCAAATCGTCCTATAGAAAGGCAAATCGGAGTTCTGTAATGTCTTTTAGCGGTCCTGGCATGGAAGAAGGGCTGAATTTATTGGCGGAAATAAAAAGGGAATTTGAACTTCCGATTCTTACGGATGTGCATGAATGCTGTGAAGTTGCCGCTGCAGCCGAGGTTTGTGACATCTTACAAATTCCCGCTTTTCTATCCAGACAAACTGATTTGATCAAAACTGCCGCTTCCACGGGCAAAATTATCAATATCAAAAAGGGACAATTTATGGCTCCTGAGGATATGAAATTAGCTGCGGA
>JBDKSF010000036.1 GCA_039680785.1 Candidatus Cloacimonas sp. | reverse complement strand
AAAAGCAATGAAAATATTAGCTATGGGTTTCAGCAAGCCAGAAGTTACTCCTAAAAATTTGGTAAAAAATGGCTCGTTTAACCATTGCATATTAAAATAGCGTAAAAAGTGATAACCTAACTGATCGGTAAAGAAATTGCCGCGCCTTTGTACAAAACTGGTATTGCCATATTGTTTGCGTAATACATATTCTTGAAACATTTTCCAATTACTGGGATTGCCTTCATTGATAAAAGGTCGCTCCCCGGCTCGAACCATTAAATAAATATGTGAAGATAGCCCAACTAAAACTAAGGCAATTCCCAAAAGCCAAATTCTGCGATCCAAAACCTTTCTTAGCTCAATAAACATAATAATAACTGCTACAAGTGCAAAACCCATTTTATCCAGATCGTCAATTTGAACATTTTTTCCCACTACTCCAAAGAGGAAATATCCCACTAATAAAAAGATGGAATAAATAATGAGTTTCGGGAAAAAACTGCCTTGTTTAATGCCTTGCCGCAAAAGAGGATAACATACAATGAACAACATCGCGGGCGCTATCTGTAAGGCAGTTTGATGAACACAAAAACCCAAGAAAAACAGATAGGCAATTAACAGTAAAATGTTCTGATGCGAAAAGTCCCTGCTCTTCTGAACCCAGGTTAAAGTAAGCCAGAAAATTAGGTTTACAAAGAAAACCAAACCCGAATAAACCTCCGCTTCCACTGCATTCATCCAAAAAGTGAAAGAAAAAGCAGTATAAAAAGCTGCGATAACACCTGCGAAAATTGCCTCCCAGGGCTTCACTTTCATCATACTAATTAACTTAATGGCAATTAGATAAGTGAACATAACTGCCAGGGCGCTAAAAAGTCCGGAAATAAAAGCTGCCAAAATGGCATGCGGAATAAAACCACCGAAAATGGCTACAATAGCTCTACCCAGTAAAATATAAAAAGGATTTCCAGGCGGATGAGGAACCCCCAAAATGCTGATACAGGTTGCATATTCTCCGCTATCCCAAAAACTCATAGTGCGGGATTGAGTGCACATATATACAATTAAAGTGACGATAAAAACACTTAAGGCAATCCAGCGATTCAGCTTTATAGGAACAATATTTTGGGGACGCAGCGATTCATCGTCAATAATAATATGCGGAACTGGTTTTTGATATTCTTTTGTTATTTTTTCGGATTCTTTCGCTTTTTGCAATTGTGCTTTTTTCTTTATGTCTTTTACATCCACTGTTTTTCTCCTTTAGTCCTTTAGTCCTGCTTTTGCATAACTGGCGATGATTTGTTTTTGTGCCATAAAGAACAAAATCAAAATGGGCACAATACTGAAAGTGGAAGCAGCCATCAGTAAAGTGGTCTGCGTGGATGCTTCCTGATTAAAATAACTAAGCCCTACCTGTAACACCCTTAGTTCTGGTCTGTTAGTCATAACCAATGGCCACATAAAACTGTTCCAACTGCCAATCAAGGAAAAAATGGAAGCAGTGGCAATCACTGGTTTGGAAAGAGGAAGCATAATTCTCCATAGCATTCCAAAAGTACTACATCCGTCAATGGCGGCTGCATCAAAAAGTTCTTGCGGCAAGGATTTAAAATGCTGCCGGAACAAAAATATGGTAAAAATGTTTACACACCAAGGAACGATAAGCGCTTGATAAGTATCAAGCCAACTAATTTTATCCAGTAAAACATAAGAAGAAACAAGGTAAATTGGCTCAGGAACCATCATCATACTTAAAAAAAGATAGAACAAGAAATCCCTACCGAAAAATTCCATCCTGGCAAAAGCATAAGCTGCCAGCGGAGAAGTAATTAACACACCCAGCAAAGTGAATAAACTAACTAAAATAGTATTTTTAAAATAGATGGCGAAAGGAACTTTGTTAAATGCTTTAATATAATTATCCCAATGGAAACTGGGGACTTTAGTAATCTTTTTTACTTGCGCAGAGGGAACTTCCTTATATTCTTCAATTATCTTATTATCGTTGTTTAATATATGAACTACGCTAATCTTGCCCTTTTCCTGCACCAAAATTATCTTCTGTTGTTGATTTCCCTTATCCCAAACATAATATGTCTCTTTGGGAATAAAAACGCTTTCCTGTTTGTTAAATTCCGATTGGGTCATCAATGAAGTGGAAAGCATCCATAAAAAAGGAATGATCATTGCCAGTCCGCAAATAATGAGAACTATATAAATAAGCGTCATTCTTATTGTTTCACCCATTATGCACTTCCTTAATAATTAACATACTTTTCCAGCCGTTTCTGGTAAATGGTTAAACCCAGAATGATTATAAATAAAGCTAAAGCGACGGCGCTCGCATAACCCATTTCCAGTGTATCAAAGCCCTTTTCATAAATATAGTAAACAATCAGTTTGGTGGTATTTAGGGGACCCCCTTTATCCGTCATTAAATATACCTGCGAAAAGGTCTGAAAAGTAACGATGGTTGTCATTATCAGCACATAAAAAGTGGTTGGCGAAACCAAAGGCAGAGTAATTTTGAAGAATTGTCTGGTTTTGCTGGCACCATCTATTTCCGCTGCTTCATAATAGACCTTGGAAATATTTTGCAAACCGGCAAGATAGATGATTGTGTTATAACCCAGCCCCTTCCAAACAGTCATAATGATAATGGAAAAAAGTGCCTGCGAAGGACCTCCGATCCAACCTTTCAAGTTTATGCCCAAACCCGAAAATAACATTTGGAAAATTCCCCTGGATTCGGAAAGCCATTTTTGAGGAGCAATTCCTACATAACTAAGTAATATGTTCATTAAACCGGTCTGCTCGTTAAACATCAGTTTCCAGACAATGGATACGGCAACCAAAGAAGTTACATAAGGCATAAAATAGACAGTTCTAAAAAGACCTTTGAGCGCTTTTATGTTATTTAGCAGAACGGCAAAAAGCAATGAAAAGATAATGCTGGCAGGAACTACAATTATTACTAACCAAAGTGTGTTGCCCATAGATTGCCAGAAAACATCATCCTTCAACATATTAGCATAGTTCATTAACCCGATGAATTTTCCCGTTCCCTTTAGTGACCAATCAAAAAAGCTGATTACAAAACTCATGACAATAGGGATTAGACGGAAAGCAAGCAACAAAAACAACGCTGGAAGGACATAAAGATAGGGCGATATTTTCCACTTCGTTTTCATACTTTTGTCTCCTTCGTTTCCTCGTGAGGTAGATTGTGGGAACGATATTGATTATAATTAATTCCCAGTTTGGTACATTTATTATACAAGTTTTCTCGGGTGATGCCACTTAGTTTAGCTGCTTTACTGAAATTGCCTTTGCATTGTGTAAGCAGCTGATTCAGATAGCGTTTTTCAAAATTTTGTTTAGCGGAAAACCAATCACCGGATTCTTCCTGTTGATAAGTAGGAGAAACAATATTGGTAGAAGCAACAATGTTTTCAGGTAAGTCCTCAGGTAAAATGACATTATGCTCAGCTAAAATGACTGCATGCTCAATGGCATTTTTCAGTTCTCTGATATTGCCCATCCAGGCATAATTTAAAAAGATGGAGATCACTTCCGGAGAAAGCTTCAAATCCCCTTTGTTATATTTATTGCTGAATTCATTGGTGAAAGCGTTTGCCAACACTTTAATATCATCGCGACGCTCTCTTAAAGGCGGAATATTTAAGTGAAATACATTTAAACGGTAATATAAATCTTCCCGGAAAGTGCAGTTGGCAACGCATTCTTTGATGTCTTTATTGGTGGCGGCAATAACTCTTACATCTGTATGCACATCTTGTTCACCCCCAACCATCCGAAAAAATCCTGTCTCCAAAACCTTCAGTAACTTTACCTGAAAGGAAAGGGAGGTCTCAGTAATTTCATCCAGAAAGAGGGTTCCACCGTTAGCTTCTTGAAAATAACCGATTTTATCTCTGTAAGCATCTGTGAAGGAACCCCGTTTGTGACCAAAAAGTAAGCTTTCCAAAAGGGTTTCTGTTAAGCTGCCACAATTAACGATCACAAATTTTTGATGCTTGCGTAAACTGTTACGATGAATTAAATTGGCAAAAACACTTTTTCCAACTCCGGTTTCACCAGTTATAAGAATAGGCGTATCCAGTTTGGCGATTTTTTTCACTGTTTGAATGAGGGATTGAATTTCAGGTGAATTACCAATAATCATATCCGTTTCAATTTCGCTGTCCAACATAGCGTTCAGTCGTTTATTTTCTGCAATCAGCCTTTGCGTTTGTAAGATTTTTTCTACTTGGATATTGATTATATCAAGATCACGAAAGGGTTTTACCAAATATTCACTGGCTCCTAATTTCATAGCGGCAACTGCAGTTTCAATTGATGCTTGGCCACTAATTACTATAACAGCTGTGTGTGGATAACTTTGAGTAACATATTGAATCAAATCCAGCCCGTTTTCTCCCGGTAGGATAAGATCAATAATAGCAATATGATAACCATATTTATCCAAAAGCCCTTTGCCTGCTTTCAAACTGGTAGCCGTATCCACTTGGTATTTATCTTTCAACTGCAGTTCAAAGAGTTCCAATGTCTCTATGCTGTCGTCCACAATCAAAATTCTGGGTTTGGTTGTATCGTTCATACCAATTTTACCACGATTACCAGATTGGCGTTTTCATATTTGGCGTCAACCGTGATATCTTTATTAAAACAGAGATACTTAGCAGAATGATCTTCAGGCAATACACTGGCAAGTAAATTGTTACCGCTGGCAAAGATTTTTAGTCCCTGCAAGGTAACAAATATCTGCATTGTTATCTGATTTTCAGGGACTTTTGAGGTTATATGCAGTAATAATGCCTCAAACCATTCGCTTAATGAGATGGGACTGATTTTTCCTAACACTTCTTTTTCGAAAAAATGGGGAGTGAAAAGAAAGCGATGTTTAATTTCCAGGTAATTTTGCAAAAAGCTAAGTTCTGCATTCAACCAAGTATTAAGGGCTGTCTTTGAACTTTTTCCCCCGCGAATTTGAATTGCTTCCCAGGTCTCTTGCAGGATGTCTTCCAATTTAATTCCTGCCTTGTAAATTTGATCTGCTTCATCACAATCAACTCGTTGTTTGAGGCGATGAACATAACCTAAAATCAGGTTTAAAGGAGTTCGAACATTATGGATGAGTCCTTCAAGAATGGCAGGAGGTAAATCTTTCATTTTATTTATGGATTTGTTGGTAAGCGTACAGCCCTTTGGCAAAGACATTCATTGCTTTTTTCAGATCTTCTTTGCAAAGGATGTAGGCAATACGCAGTTCATTTTTTCCTAAGCCGGGAGTGGCATAAAATCCCTCTCCGGGAGCAGCCATAACTGTTTCTTGATCTATTTGGAAGTTTTTCAGCATCCAGATAATAAAATCCTCGGCATCTTCAATAGGAAGTTTTACTTGGACATAAAAAGCCCCTTCCGGTTTCTGACAAACAACGCGAGGGATTTTTTTCAGTTCATTCAGAACCAAATCCCTGCGAGATTGATATTCAATTCTAATTTCCTCATAATAGCTTTCCGGTAAATAAATACCAGTATTGGCAGCTAACTGATCAACTGTGGGAGGACAAAGACGTGCCTGGGCAAATTTTAACACGGAAGCCATCAGTTCCTTATTTTTACTAACAATGCAACCGATTCTTGCTCCGCAAGCGCTATAGCGTTTGGAAACGCTATCCACCAAAATGGCATTTTTTTCAAAATCGGGCACTTCCATAACGCTGGTATGAGTTAAACCATCATAAATAAACTCGCGATAGACCTCATCAGAGATAAAATAGAGTCCTCTTCTTTTTGCCAAATCAGCAATGCGGAAAATTTCCTCTTTGCTATATACTGTGCCAGTAGGATTTCCGGGGTTACAGAGCATAATCGCTTTGGTTTTATTAGTTATTTTTGCTTCAATCGTTTTATCATCAGGAAGGGCAAAACCATTTTCAGCATAAGTGGTTAGCGCCACCAGATTAATACCTGCCATTTTAGCAAAACCATTATAATTTGTATAGAATGGCTCGGGAACAATTATTTCATCGCCAACTTCACCTGTAACCATCATTGCAAAAATAATTGCTTCACTTCCGCCGGTGGTTACGATTATATCATCAGGGGTAAGTTCAATATGATAACGATGATAATATTTAACCAGTCCTTCTCTGTATAAATCAAGACCCTGAGAAGGACCATATTCCAAGACCTGATCATTAAATTCGTGATATGCTTTCAGCATTTCAGGGGGAGTGGCAAGATCGGGTTGGCCTATGTTTAAATGATAGACCTTAATCCCTTTTGATTTTGCAGCGTTAGCGACAGGATTTAGTTTCCGAATAGGAGATGCTTGTATTTCTCTTGCTCTTTTAGATAGCTCCATTTTAACATCCTTATTATCTTATTTTTCTTCTGATACCTTTATTTACAGAAGCAGAAAAAAGACAAGGAAAATTTTGGTGTGGCTAAAGTTTGCCAAAACTCAGCCCATTTTTTGAAAGCTAAAAGAAGTTCTTAGAGAAGTTATATGCCTCTGTTGTATCAATATCTATCCACAGATTGGGCTTATTCAGCATAACGGATTTAATGCGTTTTACGAAGATCAATTCCGTGATGGCATTGCTAATGGATTCCTTACCATTTTGAACTGCTTTTTCCACGGCAGAAAAGAAGTCCGATTCCAAACGAAAAATTCCACAATCCAAAGCGTCATAATTAGCCAGTTCTTTTCCGATAGCAGTTATGTAATCATTTTCGGTTTGCACTTTTGTAGCATCATCTACATCAAAATTGTCTTTATAAAAGGGATCGGTAAGCAAAAGATTAATTCTTTCAGGATATTCAATGATTTTTTGCAGCGCTTCCAGTTTTACCAGATGATCAGAAATTGAAAGTAGGAATGGCTCATCATTTACATATTCTTTCACTTTATAAACGGACAGGGCGTTACCATTTTTCCAATCGGGGTTTTCCACTATTGTATAGGGTATGGAAGGTGGGTTATTGTGCAAGTAATTTATGATATAATCTTTCTTAAAACCAACTACGACAATTAGTTCTGTTATTCCAGCCAATTGCAATTGTGCCATAATAGTGGACAAAATAGTTCCTTCATTATATGGCAGCAGGGTTTTAGGAATTTGTTTCGTTGTGTTCCAAAGCCGACTTCCCATTCCAGCGGCAATTATAACTCCCTTCATAACTTATGCTCCATTTTCGTGACCGCCTTCAGAGTAGAGCATTTCCATTTTTGCGATAAAGCGATGAGCGGCTTTTCCATCCAAACCGAAAAAGTATTTATTCCGAAATTCATCGGCTTTGGCAATCATTTCAGGGCTTGGATTTAGGGCGGTCTCAATCGCTTTGGGGAGTTGTTTACCGTTTTGAATATGGGGAAAAGCTCCTTTTAAAAATTCCCTGTTATCAATTTCCAGCAGGGGTTGGCCATCGGAATGGTTCAATTTATCACAATCAAGATCATAAACGATGCCAAATTTATTGAGGGCAATAAAATCAAAGACAGTGCTGGATGCCTCGCTTAAAATAGTATCAGCGGCAGCATAATAAGGAACGATATTGAATTCATTAAAAGGCAGAAGAACGGAATGAGGATATTTTTTCACTCTTTTTTCAAATATTCTGTGTTGCTTATGCGGTGCATATTTTCCCATCCAACTGTAAGGATGAAGTTTTATTATCAGATTATAGTTCTGGGTTTGTTCAAAGATATCGTATTTTATTTCATACATAAAAGTGGGTTTATAATTAGGGGAAAAGAGCACAGTTTTTTTGTCAGGATTCATTCCCCAGCGTTTTAATATTGCTTCCCGCTCAAATTTGCCCTGAAAATAATAATCCAGTTTGGGCAAACCAATTAAGTGAACTTCACTTTTACCTAAGTAGGGGCATTTTAACAATGACTCAACTCGGTGAGGTCCTTCCACAAAAATTTGATATTTCACCCCGGGAGAACGCTCCAAATTACGATAGAGTATATTTTTAATACCTGTTCCGTGATTCAAAAAAATCAAAAGGGTTTTTCCATAGTCCTCTGCATTGCGAAGGGTATCGCCGGCAATAACAATATCAAAGCCCTTGGTCTCATTCGTAAAACGATAACCAAGTTTTTTCCAGTCCTCAATTATTCTTTCTCTATAAGGAAATTCCAAAAAGGCATATTTGATCTTTTCCATATCCAAAGAGAACCAGACATCGTATTTAGCATCATTCAGCAAGAGGTCTATAATAGGATCAAAGGCAGCTTTATGATAAGCGTAACCAATACGAAACAGGAGTTTTATCTTCTTCATTATCTATTTAAGGATTACAAAAATAAAATAAAGTATGGAGGGAAGCTCCATACTTTTTCTTTACATTTCGTTATAATATTCCAGTCCCAAGTGAGTTATAAGGTCTTCTTTCATCATATAACGCAGCGTATTTTTCAATTTCATTTGTTGAATGAAGAGGTCGTTTTCCGGATACAATCCAGGAGCTGTCATCGGGGATTTCCAGAAGAAAGAAAGCCATTCTTGCACTCCCGACAGATTACAACGCTGTGCCAAATCCATAAATAAAATCAAGTCCAATAGAACAGGAGCGGCTAAAATGCTGTCTCTGCACAGGAAATTTATCTTTATTTGCATCGGATAACCGAGCCAACCAAAAATATCTATATTATCCCAACTTTCTTTATTATCGCCACGAGGAGGGTAATAATTAATCCGCACCTTATGATAGAGGTCTTTATAGAGCTGGGGATATTTATCGGGTTCCAGAATGGTTTCCAGCACCGAAAGTTTACTTACTTCTTTGGTTTTAAAGCTATCGGGATCATCTAAGACCTCACCGTCTCGATTACCCAAAATATTTGTGGAGAACCAACCACTAATTCCAACCATTCTTGATTTCAAACCAGGTGCGATAATTGTTTTCATCAGGGTTTGGCCTGTCTTAAAATCCTTACCGCCCACGGGAACTTTTTTCTCTTTCGCCAGCTTTCTTAAAGCCGGAATTTCCAGATTTAAGTTCGGAGCTCCATTGATAAAAGGAACGCCCATTTTTAGGGCAGCATAAGAATAAATCATTGAAGGAGCGATGGCAGGATGGTTATCTTTTAAGCCCTGTTCAAAACTTTCCAGCGTATTATGAACGGGATCTGCTTCTAAATAGACCTCAGTGGAGGCAGCCCAAGCCATAACGAGACGACTGCAATTTTTTGCTTCTTTGAAATGTTTGATATCTTCCATTAATTGCTGTGCCAAGTCCATTTTGTTAACGCCGGTTTTAACATTGGTGCCGTGTAGTTTTTTTACATATTTATTATCAAAAACCGCTTTCTGAGGTTTGAGAGAACGCAAGTCAGGTTCAATTTTACTTAGCAGTTCTTTTTCCAAAACTCCTGCTTTAAGAGCGGCTTCATAGGCATCGTTTTCAAAAATATCCCAAGCCATAAATTCCAAATCGCCAAGGTTTGATAGGGGGACAAAATCCTTAATAAGAGGAGTTCTATTTTCTGTCCTTTTGCCTAAACGAATGGTTGCCATCTGTGAAACCGAACCAAAGGGCTCGGCGATGCCTTTTTTTACTGCCTGCACTCCAGCTACAAAAGTAGTGCTAACTGCGCCTAAACCAACCAACAGAACGCCAAGTTTACCCTCGGCAGGTTTTATTTCATTACCTCTAAGCATTTTATTTCTCCTTTCATTCATTTGCTTATTTAGAGTCACTTATTATGTAATTGCACTTGTGTCAAGCACAATCCGCTGGTCATAATCACTTATTAAAGGTAGGGATTATCCGCCTAAAAGGGAGAGAGAATTGCACAGCATTGTCACCACCCAGAATATTTTCTCCAATAAGTATGGTAGCTACTATGGACTATGCAGCATATATTTGGGTGAATGCGTACTTGCTCGCAAGGCATATATAACCGGTAACCATCGCATAACCATCCCGTATTAAAATATGGGATGGTTATAGCATAGTTCTGAAAAACATAGCGCTTACGAGTAAGGATGGGTTAGCGAATAAATACCCTTGGGTCACTAATGGTAAGTGTAAATATTAGTTTTGTTAAAGGCGGATGCAACAGATATTATTTGGCAAAAGCGAGATATCGGATTATTATATTTTATGGGACTTCTTTTGGGAATGCAGGTTTCTAATAAGCTGGTATTTTAGCCAATATGACATTAGAGAAGGTAGAGTGAAATGATTAAGGACTTAAATGATGTGAATTTTGATCAAGCAACATCCGGAGCGAAAGTTGTGATAGAATTTTGGGCGCCGTGGTGTGGTCCGTGTGAAGTTCTGGGTTCAATTATGGATGAAATAGCAAAAGAGTATCCGGAAATGGAATTCTACAAAATTAATGTAGATGAATATCCTGCTCTGGCAGATAAACATAGTATTCATAGTATCCCCACTTTGTTATTTTATCAACGCGGAAAACTGGTGGATTCCATTATCGGAGTTGTCTCAGTAGGTGTAATTGTAAAGCGATTAGAACGAATTAATTCCTGAAACAAGATAATACTTGTCAGTTCAAGGCAGAAAAAAATAATGGCAACTTGAGAATTTGTGGACTGACGAGGAACCTATAGTGCCTAATCAAGAACTGACCAATAACATAGAGTATATAAGTTTTAGAATAGCTTTGGCAGGATTAAAAATATTACCTTCCCAGATGGCGAAAGCAGTGCTTAAAGGTCTATTCTGGTTTGGAGGTATGGTTATTGGAATTCGTAAAAAGGTTGCTCTAAAACAAATTGGCAAGGTTTATCCCAATAAGACAGCCCGAGAAAGAACTGCAATCATAAAAAAAATGTACCGTAATATGGCGCTATCAGTTTATGAGAGCTATATTATGGATGATAATACGCTTTATAACAATATCCGGCTAAGAGGGAAAGAACATATTGATGAGGCATTATCTTTGAATAGAGGTGCCATATTAGCTACCGCTCATTACGGAAATTGGGAAGCAGCCAGAGTTTTACCCAAAGCAGGTATTCCACTTAGTGGAATTGCAAAACCCCAAAGAAATGTCCTATTTGATAACTATACCAATGCAATTCGGAAAAGATGTGGAATGCACATAATCAATATGAAACGCGGTTTAAGAGAAATGCTAAAGGAATTAAAAGAAAATAGAGTAGTAGCATTTCTGATTGATCAAAATGCAGGTGGGTCTGGTTTAGTGATGGATTTTTTAGGATTTCCCGCTTCTCACTGGAAAGGAGCAGCCAAAATTTCTTTGCGTTATCAAATTCCTATAGTTCCAAGTTTCGCACTTAGAACAGATGATGATAAAATTGAGATAGAATTTTATCCACCTATTTTGCACCCAGATTGGGAAGATAAAGAAGAGAACTATAAAGTAATTTTGGCAGAACTGGATAAGATTTTGGAGCAGCAAATTAATAAACATCCAGAACAATGGTTTTGGGTTCATCTTAGATGGAAGCATTCCTGCAATATGCTTGCCTGATGGAAAGGCGTTAATATTCCTAAAGGCAAGGGAGAATAATTATGTTTATTGACCACCGTTATGAGGTTTTGGAGCAATTAGGCAGCGGTTCTTGGGCTAATGTTTTTAAGGTGCGTGATATTAGAACAGGGAAAATATACAGTTTGAAACTGTTTCAATATATATCTTCGGAGGAATTATACTCGCGATTTACTGCGGAAGAAATGCACCATATAACTCGCTTGGAACATCCAAATCTTAGTAAAGTCGTAGATTTTGGCAATATTGGTGACCACATATATTATCTATGTGAATTTTTTGATGGTAAACAGCTTTCCACCTTCAAGTTCGGTAAAAATAAAATAAATCAAATATATGAAATTGCCGTCCAGATTTGTTATGCTTTGAATGCCTTGCATACCCAAAACATATTGCACAAGGATTTGAAACTGGAAAATGTGCTTTACAGAATGGAAGGGAATACTATAGTGCTTAAATTGTTGGATTACGGTTTTTCCAAAATAGACACAAACAGAGATTCTCAAGCGGTTTCTGGAACTCTTCCTTATCTTGCTCCTGAGGTTTATTTGGGTAAACCGGCGAGCAAAGCCAGCGATTTTTATTCTTTAGGGGTTATATTATATAAACTTACTACGGGCAGTTTTCCTTTTAGCATAGATCAAATATCAGCATTAATAACGGGTGGCAATCAATATATAATTCCCAATTTTCCCAGTGAATTGAATAAAAATATCCCTTTGGCTCTGGAAAAATTAATCCTGCGTCTGTTGGATCAAAATCCGGATAATCGTTTTACTGATAGTGAAGAAATCGTAAATTACATCAATAGAATTCAACCTGTGCAATATCCTTTTTCCGTTTCCTGGTCGATGATCAATACTTTAAAATTCAATAGCTACCTGATAAGAGATAAATTCTCGCATCAAATTCTTGATTATATTCCGGTGATAGAAAAAGGAAACGGCAAAATAATTTCTGTGATTGGGGGAGATGGATTGGGGAAAGACAGCATCATTTCCTTGTTTCGTTACCATCTCTTCAGCGGTAAATACTTTATTTATGACTATACTTGTTCTAAAACTGATCATGAGGCATTTTTTGCTTTAGTTAAAGAATTTGTGCAATCCCTCAGCAATGAAGATATGCAAAAATACAACGGACTGAAAATGATTTCGGAAAAATTCCGCTTGTATCTGTTTGGTTCTGAACAAGAAGCGAAAACAGTCACTCAATCCAGCAGTGAATTGAAACTTGATTTTGAATCCGTTAAAAGCTTGCTGATAGACATTTCCAGTGATAAACCCATTATATTCATCATTCGTAATTTTCAGTTCGTTCATCATAATACGATTGATTTTCTCAATTATATGTCTTCCTATATAGTAAAACATCCTATAATGATTGTTATCAGCAGTAATGATTACAATAAAATAAACCAGATTGAGCATAGTGTGCTGATTAATATTCCCAGCTTGAATTTGGAAGAAAGCCGCAGTTATATAAACCGTTTACTGGCAAGTTTTACTTCTACATATCATAAAGATGAGGTGCCGGAAGAATTAGTCACGGAGATATACAAACGCTCTGCAGGAAATCCTCAATTTATTGTGGAAATCCTGATTGACCTTACTCAACGCAATAAACTTTATTATAACAAGGTGATGCACTATCCTGAGAATCTTTCTGATTATCAATTGCCAAATCGTCTGTTACATTCAATATATTCTCGCTTGAGCCATTTAAAAGAAGTAAACTATCTGCATTTGCAAAAATTGAGCATAGTGCAGACACCTTTAAGTAGAGAACTGATGCTTTCTATCTTAAAAATAAAGGATACGGAACTGTATTCTTTGTTAAATGATGGCATTTATAACGAAATATTGAGGAAACACGGAAAGAATTATTATTTTACCATCAAGGAAGCAAAACAGCGTCTATATAAAGAATGCAACGAAAAAATGCATATCTTAATATCCCAAAGAGTGCTGAAGTTCTATGCCAAAGAAACAATCTTGGATTATGAATCCTGCCGGGGTTTAATTATCAATTCCTTTATAGCTAACGATCCAGTTAGCGCGCGCTTCTACTATTTGAAAATGTATGATTTGCTGAATCAGGAATATAGACAGGAAGAAGCATTTGAAGCAATTTTGAATGTGCTGAATCTGGATTTGGATCCTTCCCTGCAAATATCCGTAAAAGATATTATTACCGATATCAACAAGTTTCAGGAAAAAACGGAAATAACTGGTTTCTATGAAAGAGCCAATTTCATTATTCAGGAATTCAGCAATTTTCCTGATATTTTTGAGAAGTATTATCTGTTGGGGACGGTAGATTTGATGGCGGAAAACATACAGACCGCACTCACTATATATCAACAAGCTGAAAATTTCATCGTTACAGGCAAACAGCAACTACTTATTTGGCTTGGTTATTCGCGAGTTTATGCTAAGATAGATACTGAGAAAATGAAGTATTATGTGGATAAAGCTCTAAAGCAAAAAATGACTCTCGAACTGGAAATAACTTTCATCGATCGTCTGGCTGTTTACTATTCATTGATGAAAGATTTGGATATGGCAATTAAGACGGTAGAGGACTATCTGGAAAAATTGCCTCCCGAGCATAATGCTAATGTTATGATCTGTTTGGCGGCTATTCATAATGACTTAGGTGTTTTTTACAGTGAGCAGAAAAAAATAGAAGAAGCGAATGATCATCTTTTTACATCCTTAAATCTTTGGCGTCGATACAATATCAAACGCTATTTGGGGCTTATTTACAATAATATTTCAGATCTGTATCTGAGACAGGGTTTTACGGTTATCTCAGAACACTATTCAGAACTGGCATATCAATATTCGGATGAGCTTAATCTTCTTGTATCCAAAGCATTGGCTTTGTTGAATCAAGGTGAAGCAAAAATTAAAATGGGAGATTTTCTTACGGCTGAGCAAAAATTGCTGGAATGCGAATCACTGGTTCTTTCCAAAGGTAGCAATATTTTTCTTCAGGCGGTGAAAAGAAACCTTGCCTTGGCAAAAAGTAAAATTAAGGGTTTTGGGCATTACTTCAGTTTCATTATGGACAATGAGCCGGAATTAATCAATGGTCAGATAAAGGAATTGAATCCTCTGGTAAAGACCTATTTCTATTATTTGCACGAAACGGCAAATGCCAAAAAACTGAGAAAATTATTAGCAAAAAATGTACATATCAATTACAAACATATAAATGAGGAAGAGTTTTATCATAATGCCCTTGCCTTGTCAGCAATGGCGGAAAAGGACTTTGAAGGTGCTTTGAATGAACTTAAAATTGCCTTGCGTTATGCAGGTGAGATTAACAATAACTATGCAATAGCGGTCTTCTATGTCCTACAAATCCGTTGCTATTATGGCTTGGGGGAGGTGGAACGAGCTCGTGAACTTATCGAAATAGCTTCGCCTATTATTAGAGAAAATCAATATCGTTATTGGCAATGCGAATTGAATGTGCTATCCTTAAAACTTGACCTTTTGGATGCGGACATTCCCTTGCGAGCAATTTTAAGAAAAGTGAATGAATATCTGGAGGATTGGAGTTCCTACGAGTATTATCAGCTAAATGTTGAATTGTATCAAATAAAAATCCAAATACTCACAGAGCTGAAGCAAGATGATTTTGCCGCGGAAGAATTGAGAAAATATAAAGCATATCTGGAGAAAATAACCGAAAACATCAGCAATGACGATAGGCAGAACTATTTAAGCGTAAATCTCTATTATTTGAATAACCTGAAAAAGTTTACTCTATTGCCCACTGCATCACGCACAAGAGAAATTATCAAAAAATGGAATGAGATGCTATTTAATATAACTAACATTAATAGCATAGACAGAATAAAATTTCTGATAGAGAAAGGCCTGATCCAAGTTTTATCTCCTTGGCAATTCTGCTTGATGCAATATTCAGATAGAATGTCTTCTTATTCTTGTTTCCAAAGCTATAATACAGGGAAGGATAATTTATTCAGCGCAGAATTTGTGCCCTACATAGAAAAAGCGTATAAAATGGATAGTCCGGTTGTCTTTGAACAAGATAACAGGCATTTAATGATAGTTCCTTTTCAGATTGGCTCTAAACGGATTGGGTTTTTGCAACTTTCCGATAAAGGAGAAATGCCTTACACTAAACAAGAATTATCCATTATGCGCAATACAAAACAACATCTTGCCGCTTTGCTTATTAGAATAGAGGATTTTAGTCAGATTACTCTGCGCATAGCAAAAATGAACCAGTTGATGTCCATTACGCATAATTTAATGAGAACGGTAAATATAAATGAACTGGAAACGGCTATTGTTGCCGCTTGCATAGATTTTACCAATAGCACGCGGGGTTTTCTGATTAAAAGAGACAGCGATGGAACTATTATCTATAAAGTGCAGCTAAATTCTGCCAAACAAATTTTACCGGTAGTTTCCGGAGTGAGTAAAACAGTATTAAGCTCGTCTCAAAGTAGTCAGGAAATCATATCTACTTACAATGCCGTGGAAGACAACCGTTTTAAAAGCGCTATTAGCGTTCAAGATTATGTGTTGCATACAATATTTTGTGCTCCCGTGATTGTAGATAACGCTGTTTATGGATATATCTATCTGGATAATTTGAACGATAACACGCGGGAGATGTATTTAAATATCGAGATAATCAAGCTGCTATTGGAGCAAATTAATATTGCCTTAAAGAATGCTATGCTCTACGAGAATTTACTGCAAAAGAATAACGAACTTAATACATTTGAAACGCTGAAGGATGAATTTATGGCTATTGTAGCACACGAATTAAATACTCCTTTAACAACTTTGCAGGGTTATGTAACTCGTTTGAAACGCAATCTCTTTGCTGATGAAGAAGAAAGAACGGATATCATAAACAAGATTGAAAATTCGGTAAAAAAGCTGATTCTCACTACCAATGATATTACGACAATGAATACTTATAACTTAACCAATTCTTTACCTCTTACAACTCTGTCCGTGCAGGAAATATTGGAAATCGTATATCAGGAAGTGCAAATTCTTTCCCGCAATCGCAAGATGTTTATAAAATTGGAAGTTGAGAAAGATTTGCCACCCATTAAAGCTAACTGGGAAGCACTGCATTTGATGGTATATAATTTGGTCTTAAATGCCATTCGCTTTACCAATGATTTTGGCACCGTGATTATTGGTGCACGAAAATCAGCATTCCAAAGTGAAAAAATAGATGGAAAAGAAGCATTAGTCATCTATGTTCAAGATAATGGAATCGGCATACCTGAATATCAACTAAGGAATGTGTTTCGGAAATTCTATGAACTGAACGAAATTTATGCACATAAATCTGGGACCATAGAATATCGTAGCAGTGGACTTGGCTTAGGATTAACTACTTCCAAACGCATTGCAGAATTGCATTCCGGTAAAATTTGGATTAAGAGTAAAGAAAACGAAGGCACCACTGTCTTTGTATCTATACCATTAAAACCTAAAAGCAAGGTTTAACAAATCTAATGAAATGGATTTATACCGCTCTGTTTGCCCTATTCCTGATTTGCTTATATGCAGCTGAGCCAACTGTAAAAGAAGATGGCTCTTCAGTGATGGCGGAAACAAGCAGTGATACATACACTTATAAGTATATAACAGAACTCGTCCAAGAAGGTGATTCTCCTAATTTGGAGAAAGAAATAATTATGTTTAAGGTTACTTATCCCGATTCACCTTATCTTCCTTATGTAAAATACATAGAAGGAAATCTGGCAATGGAACGAGGAGATTATTCAACCGCCATTTACATTTTTGAACCGTTGCTGAAAGTAAACTTAAATCAAACTGTGCTTGCCGATTTGATACTGAATTACGCTTATTGCTTAAGTGAATTAAAAATGTATGATGCATCGCTGTCTTTATTACAGCAGTTGGAAAGAAAAATTGGGAATCCACTGTATAATGACCTTGCCGATCATCTAAGGGGTGATATATATTTCAAACAGGGACAGTTTTATGCTGCAGAAGAATCATACACTAAGGCAGCAAAGGCATTTCCCACTAACGAGGCAATTCGCTATGCTTTGTATTCTACTTATCTGCAACTGGGAAAAGATGAAGAAGCGCTGACACTATTAAAAACACAAGCTGCTGAAAGCGATTATTTTTATAATTATGCTCGTCTCTGGTTGGAATTTTTACTCTCCAATGAACGCTATGCCGATTTTGATCAATTTATTATGGATAATCAGCTGGAAGAAAAAACCATTCCTGCGGAAATTATTGATATTTGCATCCGGAGATACTTGCAAGATTCCGACTACATAAAAGTGGCAGGACTATTACCAAAAGTTAAACAAGATTCTCCTCGCTTTCAATATTATAAAGCGCTGCTGCATATCAACTCAGGTAAGAAACAACAAGCAGATTCACTTTTAGCTGTCTTGTCAACTACCCCAGAAAAAGAAATAGCCATACCTGCCCTGCTGGAACATCTCAAATTGAGCTATGAGATAAATCCCGCAGCGGCAATTGAACAATTGAATAGCTATCTGTCACAGACCTCCGATGAGTTTATGAAAGCGGAACTATATTATACCCTGGGATATTTTTACTATCAAAGTGGAAATTATATTGATGCAATCAAACAACTGGCTCAAGCCAAACACTATGTTATAACCCGTGAGTTAATGAGTAGGATTGATTATTTAACTGCGGAAGCATTTTATGCTGCAGGCCGCATTGAATTGGCAAAAGCAGCATTCAATCGATATTTGAATCTATATCCTACTGGAAACAGAAGAGATAGGGCATGGTTTTATCTTGGCTATATAGATTATCTGGAAAAGGATTATATGGCAGCAAAATCTCTTTTTCAAGAATTTACAGAACTCTATCCCAATTCTCCTTTGATCCAGGAGACAATATTCTATCAGGCGGAGATTGATTTCTTTTTGGCAAACTATGAATCATCCTTGCAGAATTATCTTTACTTATATGATAGGATGCCGGAAAAATCATTTACGGCTTTAAGAATTGCTCAGATATATTACTATCAGGATAACTATGCTAAAAGTGAAGAATTTTTGCAAGACCTTACACTCAATTATGATGTTTGTCTTCTAAAAGGTAATATAATGTTGGCAAGAAAGGATTACTCTTCTGCTCTTGCGCAGTTTTTACAAGCGGAACAATTTGCCAGTGATACTTTGCATAAAGAAGAAGCGCTTAGCTATCGGGCATTGTGTTTGTATCAAATGAAACGCTTTAAAGAAGCATCCGATTTATATCTTCAAATATCCGGACAAAAAGGTAGCCCAGAGACCTATCTGTTATTAGCTGCCAAATCTGCTTTTGCCGCGGGAGATTATAATTCCGCGGTGGAATTAAACAGCTCATTCATTGAACAGTATCCTGAATCGGTTCATTTTTGGGAAGCATTATCTGATATAGCCAATGCTTATTATAATATGGGTAATTACGAAAAAGCCATTGATGACTGGATAAATATTCTTGCTCATTTTAGAAATACGGTTGATTTTGATGATCAGCAGTATAATGTAATCCAAGATGCCTTAAATGGCTTGGAACTGGCTTTGAAAAAAGTAAATAATGAAAATGTCTATAATGAAATGCTTGCGCTGCCCGATAGTTTTTATAGTGAATACATCAAATTTGAATTAAATTATATACTCGTGAAGTGCTATGCTGATAAAGTGCAATGGAATGATTTACTGGCTACGGCTGAACAAATAAAGGCGAAATTTCCCCCAAGCAAAAAGGAAGATATCGAACTGATTATGGCCACTGGCTTGATGGAACTTGATCAATTGGTAGATGCGGATACATTACTATCCAGTATCTATCAGGAAAGTGGAAATAGAGAAGCCCTTTTAAAATGGGCGGAACTCGAATTTTTAGTCGGTAACTATGATTCAGCTTTGGAAAAATATCGCATTGCCTATGATAGTAATCCAGATGGAGAAATCTGGGTTAAAATGCTAAAGTGTTCCGAAGCCAATGAGTACCAAAATTTTGATGAGCTGTGGAAACTTGGCTCTGCCTATTTGGATGATCATCCGGAAGTATATTTGCTCCGCTTGCGTCAGCTCTATAGTGCAGAATGTTTTGAAGAGGCAAGAGATTTGGCTGATTACATAATAAACAATAGTTTTGCCGATTATGATCAATCTTCCGCTTATCTGATGATTGGGATGATTGATTATAGCACAAAAGCATACTCTTCCGCTATAGCTACTTTAAAAAGAGTGATGGCTCTTTCTCCAGAATATAAAGATATTCAGAGCGGTGCAGTTTATTATTTAGTGCTGTCTTTACTTGATTCGGGAGCAAACATAGAGGCAAAGGCATATTTTAGACAATACGAAACGAATTTGAACGAAATAGATAAAAAAGAACTGAACGAGATTATGGAGGGAAAGAGATGAAACGCTCTATCTTTACAATTGCATTATTAATAATTCTGGAAGTCCTAACGGCTCAAGTCCAGGAACAACCAGAATTATTGGTTACTGGGGAGAACTCCTTCAAACCTTATTTATATAGAAGGTCTTTACTTTTTTCACCTTTACCAGATATGGGTGATAGTTTACCTGCTTTTGTGCCTTATGTGTCTCCTGAGCCAGAAAAACCGACAGAGGTGCAAACAATCAAGCATCGTTGCTATATGCAATTTGAGGGTAATGTTGATTATGGATTCAATAGTTTCATCAGCTACTATCCTTCCAGTTCCTTGATAAATGCGTTAACTAATACTTTAGATATGCGTTCCCCGATTCCTGAATTGCTTTCCATTCATAATAATTTATTTCTGGGAGCGCTGATTAATCCAGAATTTCCTCTCTCCTTAAGGATTCAGAATGTGTCCTCGCAGGGTGATGATTATGATAATACAATGATGGATTTTAATATCAGTTATTATAGACCTTATTTTGAGTTAAGTGAAACCAATTTTAAAGATATCTCCGCACAATTAAGCTACAGCTATCTCTATCAAAAGATTGCGGAAGTCCCATACAAACGAAATTATCTTAATCTATATCTTGCTTCCAGTATGGAGATCGAGCCGTGGGACATTAAAGCAAAATTACTTACCAAAGAGGGAGATGCTGGAATCCAAATAGCATCCCTCTATCAGGATGAATTTAAGCGATTCCCTAAAGTAGGAATTAATTTGACTGCGGATGCCTACAATGTCATCCCTTCTATAGAATTTTTATATCGCTATCCTGTTAACGGCTTTGGAGTATTTAGTTTGGCTAATGAACCACTTCTGGAGAGTAACGATTATCTGTCTTTTCTGGAAGCATCTCCCTGGATTGCTTTTAGTGACGCTCACAAACTTAAAAAGGTTCCCCTCAATTTTATAACCAGTTTGGATTATCTCTATCCTGAGAAACTAAACTTTTCTTTAGCACGGTTGAATCTGAAAAATAAGCTGCTCTATGAAGTTGACAGTCCTGTCTTGATAAATAGTGTTGTGTATCGTATTCCAAGCGTTCGCTATACTGATATCTTCTCCAATCAGACGACATTGGATGCTTTTTTTAAACTGGATAAGCTTAATATGCATCAGGATATTGAATTGGATCTTGCATATTTAAGCAAAGATAATTACGAGAGAGTTCCCTACCGATCTCTGTTAAATCTGGATTCGCGTTTTTCTTATAACTATGATGTTTGGTTTTTCAATCTGGATGTTTTACAGCATTATTTTACTAAAGATCATTTAGGCAATGATCTTCCTGAAGCGTTCGTTCTAAATATCGGAGCAGAATATAATAGGGATGACTCGGCAATTTATGTTCAGCTTGCTAATCTGTTCAATCGCAAGCAGTGGGTTTTTTCTGAGCAACCGGGTAGGGGACGCAACTTTTACTTAGGTGTAAAACATCGTTTTTAGGATTTTATTGACAGAAATCAATACATTCAGGATGCAGATTTTAAAAGATAATTAAAAGGAAGATAATGCACTTAACAGCAGGGAACTTTATTCGGAGCATAATGAAAGTTCTGTTTGGAGATTATAACGGAATACAAGTTTTCATAGCGCCAATCACTCTTTTATACTGGATAGATAGTAAAAGCTTAGTATCCTCAGCTACCAGTTTGCTCAGTTTTCGCATTCATTATTTGCCTTTGCTAAGCTTTTTGATCATTTTTGCTTTTGTGCTTTATATGCTGATTAAGCTGAAGTTACTATATTCTTGCTCTTCCGATGAATATCTGGAATTGCTTATTCAGCTGAATGTAAGCGTGATGGCTTTAGTTTTGATTGGTTTAATTATCTACGCATTATCCAATTTCATAGCATATTTTTATGGTATCAAAGGAACCATTAAATCTGGTTTGTATCTGCTGTTAAAGATATATACTTGTATCCTAATATTATATCATTATATGTCAAATGTTGTTTTAACACCATTCTATCAGAAGCAATATAGCTATAAATATGCTCTTAAGTCATTTCTTATCTGGGCGAGAAAAAACCGGTTAACGTTACTGAGCTATGCAATAGTAGTTATTTTGATGGTTTTCTTTGCCGTTCGCATCTATGAAATCGTTTTACAATATGCCTTAATACCTTTTATAAATATAATCGGCAATCAGATTGGGTTCAGTTTTCAATTTCAGCTATATCCTTTTATGGCATTACAAGACATATTTTCCAATTTTCTGGTTCTGGTCGGTGCCTTCTTAGTATCCAATCTGTGTTTCTACCCGATTATTCAATTATTAAGTTTTCTACTTAACTACTTTTTACCTTTTTCTCATATATTGAGGTCTAATTATGCCCAAAACGCATAAAAAGAAACTGCGCAAGATAAAAAGACGCAAAACGAACAAGGGACCTGGAATTTTAATTTTAATCGGCTTTATTTGTTGTGTCCTTATTTGGTGGATAACGAAGGAACCTGTCACTAATCATAATCAGACCGGAGAAACTACCGAAGCTGATAGTGCAGGAACACCCAATACAATGAAGCATAAAGAGAAAAAGCAGCATTTTGCAGATAAGAAAATCAATAAAACAAATACAATATCAAAAGTGAAAGAACTTACAAAACAAGAACCAACTGCCAAGAATAATAGTCCGGAAGCAGTAATTGGCTCCACCATAAATAAACTCGGTATTCCAGCAAGTTACTACCGAAAAAATAAAACCAATGATATCATCGTTTATAATGTCCCCATTGATAAATCCGTTATGGATCTGGTTTATGCAAATATGATATTTAAAGGAGAATTGGAAAGAGGAGGTGGAAAATTTATCCGAGGGACAGACAATCCTGGAAAGCAGACCTTACTATTTAATTTCTCCGAAGCACCCAAACAGTATCAGATAAACATATATTATGATTCCGATTTATATCAAAAGAAACAGAAAAATAGGACTATTACTCTGGTAATTGATGATTTTGGCATTATTGGAGGAGACCTGCTGGAAGGTTTTCTATCTCTGGATAAAGAAATTTGTTTTGCCATTTTTCCTGATGAGAAATACAGTGTGCTTACTATGGAAAGAGCAAAAAAGCAGGGAAGAACTACTATAATTCACATTCCTATGGAACCAATCGGATACCCGGAAGTAAATCCCGGAGATAATGCTATCTTAGTTCAATATGATGATCGGCAGATTGAAAAGATCCTAAATCGTTTTATTGACCAACTTCCTTATTGTGCAGGAGTAAATAATCATATGGGCAGTTTGGCTACTACAGATGAAGATGTTATGAGCACAGTTATGGAAACCCTTAAAAAGCATAATCTCTTCTTTTTGGATAGCCGAACTACGAATGTTTCAGTTGCTTATTCAGTAGCAAGGAAACAACATTTAAAGAGTTATCGGAATGATCTCTTTCTGGATTCTCCCAATATCAGCCAATCTACTATGGACGCAAAGTTGAATCAGATTATTGAGCTTTCTAATCTGAATGATAATGTAATAGCCATCACACACTGTCATAATTATGATAAGCTGCAATACATAAAAAAAATAATAAACCGACTTAAAGCCGCAGGTTTTACTTTGGTTCCTATCACGGAAATTGATAAATTCAATGTTCCGGAAATACTATAGAGGTTAGTAATGAGTTTTATCCTGTCAATTCTTCTGGGCATTTTACAAGGTCTTACGGAATTCATACCGGTCAGCAGTTCAGGGCATTTGGTATTATTTCAACATTTCTTTGGCATAGGAGATAGCAGTGACATTGGTTTTGAGCTCTTCTTACATTTAGGAACTTTGTTAGCGGTTCTTATTTATTTCCGTAAGACCCTTTGGGAGCTTTTTAAGTCACTTTTTTGCTGGGGTAATACGGTAAATCGCGAACAGCATCGTAAAAACAGAACTTTGGTCTATTATCTGTTAATATCCACTCTGGCGACGGGAGCTGTCTATCTTATTTGTGGTGACTATTTTGAACTTGCTTTTGCTTTACCGATGCTGGTGGCATTCTTCTTACTATTAACGGGCAGCATTGTTTTTCTTTCCGATTATTTTAAGGATAAAGGTATCCCATCCTCCAACTTGGGCTTTTTCAAGGCAATTATTATTGGGTTGGGACAGGGGATTGCCATTATCCCTGGAATATCTCGATCCGGAACTACCATTGCCTATGCGTTAGCAACGGGAATGAAACGCAAAGATGCGGCTCAGTATTCTTTTTTATTAAGCATACCGGCAATTTTGGCAGGTAATCTTTCTGCCTATAAAGAACTGGTTACGCTTAATTCAGCGCTTGCCGTAAATTATTTTGCTGGTTTCATTAGCTCTTTTCTGGTTGGTTATTTAGTTATTGCGTTTTTAATCCGTTTAATTGAAATGAGCCGGCTAAAATACTTTGGCATATATTGCTGGGTGGCAGGTTTAATCTCTATTTGTATGATCGCAATGGGATTTTAATGGAATCACCCCTTTTAGCTCTTGATTTTACTTCTGCCAGTGTGCATTTGGGTTCTTCCTATCTACTTATTGGCGCAGATTCCTATCTTGTGGATAGAATTCTTGATATCTTAAAAGCGACCCTGAAAAAGAAAGACAATGTAGATGTATTTATTATCTATGGCGATGAAGTGAAAAGTGCTGAATTAGCTGATTTATTGGATACCTATTCCATCTTCTCTTCCGCTAAACTTGTTATTATCCGAAATGCCGATCAGATGAATGAAAAAGGACAAAAGATACTGCTTAGCTATTTAGCTGAACCATCCGAAATTCAATGTCTGGCTATTGTAGTAGAAAAGATTGAGCTTAAAGATGATATCTGGAAGAAAATTAAATCTCAGACAAAGGTAATTAATTGTGAACCGCCTCGTTTTGGCTCTGCGATTCGTTCCTGGCTGGACAACACTCTGAAAGAAATGAATAAAACTATGACCTATAAAGCCATTGAAGAATTCCTCAATCGAGTGGAACTGGATTATTATAATGCAGCCAATGAGCTTAATAAATTGGACATCCTAACTTCGGATAAAAAAACAATCACCGATACGGATGTTATGAAAAGTTTGGGAACAACCCGCAAAGGAACCCTGATTGATTTTTATCGTGCCTTAGGCAGAAAACAAACAATGCAAGCAATTGAAGCAATGGAAAAAATGCTTAACGCTAACTGGGATTTCTTACAGATATTTTTCCAATTTAATAAGTTCTATAACAACATCTGGCATATTTTGTTATTGAAAAAAGCTCATATTTCCGATAGCGAAATCATCTCTAAGCATCTTGAGGATATCTATTATAACCAGAGGAAGGAATTCTTATCATTAGCAACCTCATGTACGCTTAATTCACTGGAAAAGATATTTGCCATTTTATTGGAGACCGATCATCAATTTAAACTTTCCGTTGCAGATGCCAGAATTTTACTTACTACTTGCCTCATCAAGGTTTTGGAAGCATAATGCATAAAACAGGTATCTTATTGCATATCAGTTCATTACCTTCTAATTATGGTATCGGAGATTTTGGTCCGGAAGCAATTAATTTTGCTGCCTATTTGAAAGCAGAAGGATATACATACTGGCAGATATTACCTGTAACTCATTGCGGCTATGGTAATTCTCCTTATAATCCTCTTTCCGCTTTTGCTTTAAATCCTTATCTGATAAGTCCTGAATTACTTTATCAACAGGGATTAATCAATCAAAGAATGTTGGAAAAAGTGCATATACCACCTGGTAGCATTACTCAATATGAACGCGTTTATGCTTTAAAGGATAAAATGCTGGCTCAAGCAACAGCAAATTGGATGCTTACCAACAACATAGATGACTATATAGAAGAAAATGCCGCTTATTTAAAGCCCTATTTAACTTTTCTCACTTTAAGCAAGATTTATGACGATAGCTGTTGGTATAATTGGAGTGAAGAACATAAACATTATAGCGAAGAACTGTATCAAAAAATCCGTTTGCTGGATTTAGAATTTGTTCATACTCGGGCAGCATCACAAGCATTGGTAAATGAGCAGCTGATTGGCTTTAAGAATTGCCTAAAAGAGCTTGGCATAATTTTAGTGGGGGATTTGCCTTTATACCTTTCTTACGATAGTGCCGAGGTTTGGGCTCATCCGGAATATTTTGATTTGGATGATGAGGGCAGGCGTTTACATTTTGCCGGTGTTCCACCAGATGCTTTTGCCGAAAAAGGTCAGCTTTGGGGCAATCCTCTTTATAAATGGGAAGTTTTAAAACAGGATGGTTTTAAGCTCTTTTTGGATAGAATCGGTAAAGCACTGAATTATTTGGATATACTTCGCCTTGATCATTTTATCGGTTATGTAAATTATTGGCAGGTAGAACCGGATTGGGATAAAGAGGGAAAGCCAATTTTACCCAAAAATGCTATGCATGGCTCTTGGGTAAATGCTTTGCCAGAGGATTTTTTCCCTTTATTATTAAGAAAATATATGCCTGCACATTTTATTGCTGAGGACTTAGGCGTTTTAAATCAGAATGTATGCAAAATTAGGGATAGCTTTGGTTTTCCCGGAATGATAATTCTACAGTTTTGTTTTGAAGAAAGTGTTCCGGAAGTTCAGTATTATCCTTCCGAAAGATGGCTCTATACTGGAACGCATGACAATCACACTCTTCGGGGTTGGTTTGAATCACTTTCTCCCGATTCGCCTTCACTTAAACATTTACAAGAATATTGCCTAAAACACAGATTAATGGATAATCATCCTGTTTTAAACGCTGATAACATTTCTGCCATTATGCGACATATTGCTTTATCTTCCGGATGCCAACAGATTATTTTTCCTTTACAAGATATATTGGGCTTGGGAGATGAAGCAAGAATGAATATTCCCGGAACTGCTTTAGGTAATTGGCAGTGGCGTTTGGATGAACTAATATATTAATTTTAAATAAAATACAAAGGAGAAAAAATGCCAAAACTTATGCTTTTGGGAGATGAAGCCCTTGCTCAAGGTGCTTTGGATGCAGGAATTTCCGGCTTCTATGGTTATCCGGGAACTCCTTCCACCGAGATCATTGAATATGCCCAAAGATCAAAACAGGCAGCGGAAAACAATATTCACCGAACTTGGAGTTCGAACGAAAAAACCGCTCTGGAAACAGCTTTGGGGATGAGTGCATCAGGAAAAAGAGCTATGGTAACGATGAAACATGTGGGTCTGAATGTGGCAGCCGATCCATTAATGAATTCAGCCATCACAGGAGCCAGCGGTGGTTTAATAATTGCCGTGGCGGATGATCCTTCTATGCATAGTTCTCAAAACGAGCAGGATAGCCGTTATTATGGTCACTTTGCGATGATTCCTGTTTTAGAGCCAGGTAATCAACAAGAATGTTATGATATGGCTTTTTATGGTTTTGAGCTATCTGAAAAGTATCATATACCTGTTCTTTTGCGTTTAACCACTCGCTTAGCGCATTCACGCTCTGGCGTAATAACCAAAGAACCTATTCCTCAGAATAAAATGCGTAAACCGGAAGATATGTATCAGTTTATGCTTTTACCTGCCATTGCCAGAAAGAAATATCAACATCATTTGGAATTGCAAAATAATTTTCTGGCAGAAGCGGAAAATTCACTTTATAATGTCTATGAAGGGGAAGCAAATTCCAAAAAACTGGGTATTATTACAACCGGCTTAGCTTATAACTATCTGCGAGAAGCGTTTAAGGGTGAAAAAATCCCTTATCCGGTTTTGAGAATAGGTCAGTATCCTATTCCTGAAAAGCAAATTCACCAGCTTTACGATAGTTGCGACGAACTGTTAATTATCGAAGAAGGAATGCCTATAGTGGAAGAACAGTTAAAAGGACTTGCTTTTCCTTGTTTAAAACCCATTCATGGTCGTTTGGACGGCTATCTCCCACGCGCTGGGGAACTGAATCCCAATCTTGTAGCTAAAGCATTTTTAATGCCAGATACAACTGGTAAGCCAGTTCCGGAAATTGTAGTTGGCAGACCTCCTGCTTTATGCGTCGGTTGCCCTCATTCCGATACTTTTCTTTCGCTGAATGAAGTTATGGCTGAATATGGAAGAGGCAATGTTTTTAGTGATATTGGTTGTTACTCTCTTGGTTTTATGCCACCGTATAATACCATCAATTCTTGTGTGGATATGGGCGCTTCCATTACAATGGCAAAAGGGGCTGCCGATAGTGGACTTTTTCCAGCCATAGCTATAATTGGAGATAGCACTTTTTGTCATTCCGGATTAACTGGATTGCTGGATTGTATTTACGATAAAGCTAATGTAGTGATTATTATTTTGGATAATTCCACCACTGCTATGACCGGTGGGCAGAATTATACGGGATATGGAAAACTGGAAGATATTTGTTCAGGTTTGGGAGTGGAAAAAGAACATATCAGGGTATTTGTTCCCCTGAAGAAAAATTATCCCGAAATTATCAATATCTATAAGGAAGAACTCGCTTACAAGGGTGTTTCCGTTATTATTGCCCGCAGGGAATGCATTCAGACCTTAAAGAAAAAGAACAAAATGGAGACGGAAGAATGAAACAGGATATAATACTTGCTGGTGTTGGTGGACAAGGTATATTAACCATAGCCACCATTCTTGGAACCGCTGCAATTAATAGAGGAATGAATTTAAAACAGGCAGAAGTGCATGGAATGAGTCAAAGAGGGGGAGATGTGCAATCTCACTTACGCCTTTCCGATGATCCAATTTGGAGTGATTTAATACCTTTTGGCTCAGCGGATATGATTTTAAGCGTGGAACCCTTGGAAGCATTACGCTATCTGCCATATTTAAAAGAAGACGGTTGGATTATATCTAATTCCACCCCCTTTAAAAATATTCCCAATTATCCTCCGGAAGAGGATATCTATAAGGAAATCAGAAAAATACCCAATTATGTTCTTTTTGATGCAGATACTTTAGCCAAAGAACAAAAAGCCAATCGTAGTATGAATATTGTGGTTTTGGGTGCGGCGATAACTCATCTTGGTTTTACTTTAGAAGAAATTGAAGAAGCAATCAAAGTGATTTTTGCTCCCAAAGGGGAAGCAATTGTAGAAGCAAATTTACGCGCTCTCCAAGCCGGAATGGCAGCAAATTAAAGTCATTGTTAGGGCGTGGATTTTCTACGCCCTTTTTCGTTTCTTACAGATTGCTTAAGTATATCACGCAGATTACGCAGATAACGCAGATTATATTTATGTAATTATATCGCTTCAGTTAATTCAGTCGCTCCAGTTATGTGTGTTCTTTTTTGTGAACATCCAGACCGCTCAACTTTTTATATTGCCAAAGAAACTTATCTACTTCCTAAATTTCCATCCCACCAGTTTACTATCTGTCTTTTACAGAGTTGACCCATAAGCCAGCGTTACCAAAGCCATTATTGCTTCAAAGATAACTCCATAATCGTCATCAATATATTCAATGGTTCTCCCATTTAGGCGTTTTGTATGTGGCATCAGAGCTGCACAATCGGTCATAGAAGTAGAATGAAACTCAATTTTTAGACGGATAGGGCTGGTAAAAGTATAAAGTGGAATATTTTTTTGAGCTAAAGCTGACTGAACTGCTTTTACGAGTGTTTCTTTCACTACTATGGAAGAATAATTTTTCGCGGCAAATTTGGCAACCGCTTCTTTAGTTCTAACAAAATGAACCCAAGGCATAGCTACTGCAATTTCTTCTTCCAATGCTTTGTCACCACTTATTAAAGCCACCGGCACACCCAAATGACCTGCGTAAGCAGAATTTATGATTGCCTCGTTCATTGGGATATCATTTATCCAGATCTTAAATATTTTACTGTTAGAATATGTATGGTCCATATTCCCTTTCAGAGCGCCAGTTCCAGAATGATAACCCAGCAAAAAGACCATAGAATAATCCTTACTGAAAGCAGGCATCATATATTGAGGTCGAGGTCCGCCTGAAATTAGCGAAATTCTTTTATCCAAAGCGGTTATATCATAGCTCAAATTATCTCCTCCGCTATGAGAATCGGCAATGGTAATTTCTTCTATGAATTCGTTAAAACCGCTGAATAAAATAGCATTCAGGCAATCGGTTATATGTGCCTGGTAATTTTTCATCACCTCCGGGCGGTTGGTTTTTTCTTGTTCCCAGTTAAAAGTTCCCGGCATTCCTTCCATATCGGTGGAAATGAAAATTTTCATTATAGCTCCTTGGCGATTTGTGCGCCGATTATTATATTATTTTTTAGCAAAGCCAGATTGGTCTGAACCGATTTGCCAACCGTTTTTTCTGCTAACTTTGCCAGTAGGAAGGGGGTTAAATCCTTTCCACAAATCTTTTTTGCTTTGGCTTCTTCAACCGCTGCTGCGATATATTTATCCATTTCCGCAAAAGGAATTTCGTCCTTTTCCGGCACGGGATTTGCCACTAAAATTCCGGTAGGTTGCGGATACAATTCTTGCATTACTTGATAGATATTTACCACATCTTTGGCGCTTTCAATTCTGTCTATCTTTTTTCCGCTTCGGCGTGAATAAAAAGCAGGAAATTCATTGGTCTTCCATCCCAAAACTGGAACTGCTTCACTTTCCAGAACTTCCAGCGTAGCAGGAATATCCAAAATGGCTTTACACCCAGCGGAAATTACTATTATCGGTATTTGAGCAAGAGCTTTTAAATCAGAAGATATATCCAATGTCTCATTCCAATTTTTATGAACCCCTCCAATTCCTCCGGTAGCAAAGACCTTTATACCTGCCTTAAAACAGAGCAGCATTGTGGCAGAAACGGTTGTTCCTCCGCTTTTTTGATTACTTATGGCATAGGGAATGTCTCGCATACCAAATTTATGCAGCTCTTGTTTCCGTATTATTTTTTGTTTCAGAATCGCTTTTTCCGCTTCACCCATTCCGATGTGAATTTTGCCATCCAAAATAATTACTGTTGCTGGCTCCACTTTCAGATCTAAACAAAGGGCTTCCAGATCGTCTAAGATTAATAAATTATCGGGATAAGGCAAACCATGAGTAAGGACGGTTGATTCCATTGCCAGAATTGGTTTATTGGTTTTTAACGCTTGTTGTATAGCGGATGTATAATATAATGGCGGACGCATCTTCCAATTACCTGCCTTTATTTAAAACAGGATGAAAATAAAAAAAGCTTTATATCTATCGTTTTGCCAGCAAAGAATCCGTTGGTGTGGGAGATAATATTTCCACAATTACAGGTATTACACCAGCAGAAAGCATATCAATTTCTTTTGCCGCAGCATAAGAAAGATCGATATCTCTGCCACGATTGAAGGGACCTCTGTCGTTAACGCGCACGGTTATGGATTTGTTGTTTTGAGGATTGGTTATTTTTAATAAGGTTTGAAAGGGGAGGGTCTTATGGGCACAAGTGAGGGCATCGCGATCATATTTTTCGCCACTTGCCGTTCTTCTACCCTGAAATCGTTTAGAATAAAAAGTAGCGACCATTTTTTCACCCGGGGGAGCTCCCGGCGGTTCTTGAGTTTGCAAAGAATCAATTACAACCCCTCTTTGTTCCGTAATTAATTCTTCTTCATTTAAGCTTGCTATGGTTTGGGCAATTACAGGCGCAATAAACATAACCTGAATTCCAATTAAGCAAGCCAATAATTTCTTTTTGTGTTTCTTCATCATTTTCCTTAGTTATGTGATGGGTGTGATAATTTTTTAGGCCTACTATATTGTCAAGAAAAATAATGCCAAAACAACCTTATAATATTGTGTAACAATTAGTTATGGGATCGCTCTTCTAACTTAATCTGGCATTATGTAAGTTTGGCAAATATTCCCTGTCCTCAGCATAATCCATATTATTGATTTATATCCTTATATCGTGTAATATCAGCGTATTTAAGCTGTTTTACCCTTTCTTTATACACTTATTCTCTTGTTACATTTCTCTAACGATTCAGTAACGCTATTACGGAAGTGTTACGGAAATGTTACTGGGTCGTTACTGAATTGACTATGTTACAATCAGTTACAGTTCTCTTACTATATCAAGTGGAAATATTTAGTATTTATATGCGTTGCAAAGAACTATGTATAAATTATAGACACAGGTGTGTAGCCGGAGGACGCTGATCCTCTGCAAAAAGCGTAGTCGGAGGACGCTGATCTTCCGCAAAAAATGTAGCCGGAGGACGCCTTTCTTCCGCAAAAAGTGTAGCCGGAGGACGCTGATCCTCCGCAATTTTAAAGTCCTCATCAACTTCAATTTTATATTTTATATCGTTACTATAAAAAGCGCAATAACGAGATAACTCGGTTGCCAGTGGAACGACAAGATGTCGTTCTTCCAGATGTTAATGTTCTCGTCAACTCCAATTTTATATTTTATATCGTTATTATAAAAAGCGCAATAACGAAATAACTCGGTTGTAAGTGGAACGACAAGATGTAGTTCTTCCAGGTTTAAAAAGAAATAGTTTGACAGAATAAGCCAAAAAATTGATGTATCACATAAAGAAGAAAAACATATAAAGAGAGGTGTTTATTATGCCCAAAATGACTGTTGATCCCAATTACTGCAAAGGTTGTGGTTTGTGCATAATTGCTTGTCCGAGAAAGATTATTCATTTATCGGAAAACATTAATGCCAAGGGCTATAACTATGCAGAGTGTATTGAGCAGGAAAAGTGTACTGCCTGCAAACTTTGTTATATAACCTGTCCCGATGTGGCGATTACGATTGAGAAGTGAGGTTATAATGTCTAAAATTTTAATGAAAGGTAATGAAGCAATTGCAGAAGCGGCAATTAGAAGTGGTTGTCGATTGTATTTTGCCTATCCCATTACACCCCAAAGCGAATTAATTGAATATATGGCAAAAATGATGCCTAAAGTAAAAGGCACTTTTATTCAAGCAGAAAGTGAAGTTGCTGCCATCAATATGGTTTACGGTGCTGCTGGAAGTGGAAAAAGAGTGATGACTTCCTCCTCTTCACCTGGCATTTCTTTAAAAATGGAAGGTCTTTCATATATTGCTGGTGCAGAACTTCCTTGTGTGGTAGTTAATGTTCAACGCGGTGGTCCCGGTTTGGGAGACATCCAACCCGCCCAAGGTGATTATTTTCAGGCAACTAAAGGCGGTGGTCATGGCGATTATCGTTTAATTGTTTTGGCTCCAAGTTCGGTTCAGGAATTTGCCGATATGGCAAGTGAAGCATTTGATTTGGCAGATAAATATCGTAATCCCGTTATGATTCTTGCCGACGGAATGCTGGGACAAATGATGGAGCCGGTGGAATTTAAGCCGGCAAAAACGGAAGAGGAATTACAAGAGCTTGCCAATCAACATCTTTCCTGGTGTATTTGTCCCAATGAAGATGGCGATAAAAAGCATCATCATGAAATAAATTCCTTGGAACTTGATCCCCAAGTTTTGGAACAGCATGTTCTGAACCTCTATAAAAAATACGCGATAATAGATAAAAATGAAATTCGTTATGAGACCTATAATGTCTCCGATGATAATGAAGTTCTTTGCGTTGCATGGGGAACTGCCAGCCGGGTTGTAAAATCAGCCATCAATGAAGTTCTTAAGGAAGGGAAGAATGTTGGTTTAATTCGTCCCATTCGTGTTTGGCCCTATCCCTATGATGCAATTAAACAAGCAATTGGGAAAAATGTGAAAAAAGTATATGTATTTGAACTCAATTCGGGACAAATGGTAGAAGATGTAAAAATTGCCGTAGAAGGAAAGGTTCCGGTTGATTTTTGGGGAAAAGTGGGAGGCGTCGTTTTCACTCCTGCTGAGATCAAAGAAAAACTGGAATCGTGTTTTTAAGGAAGGAGGAAAAATGGAAATTATTGCAAAACGCCCTGAAGCACTTACAAAAGTCCCTTTCCATTATTGTCCTGGATGTATGCATGGTGTAGCTCATAGATTAATTGCCGAAGCAATAGATGAAAATGGTTTAATCAATCAAATAGCTGGTGTGGCACCCGTCGGTTGTGCTGTTTTTGCCTACAATTATTTTAATTGTGATATGGCTGAAGCAGCTCATGGAAGGGCTCCTGCCGTTGCTACTGGAATAAAAAGAGCCCGTCCTGATATGCATGTATTTACTTATCAGGGAGATGGTGATTTAGCTGCCATAGGAACTGCTGAAATTATCCATTCTGCAAATCGGGGAGAAAAGATAAGCGTGTTCTTCGTTAATAATGCAATTTATGGTATGACCGGAGGACAAATGGCTCCTACAACTTTGCCTGATATGAAAACCACTACCAGTCCTTATGGAAGAAATGTAGATGATATTGGTTACCCAATTAGGGTTTGTGAACTATTATCTACTTTGGTGGCTCCCTATTATATTGAAAGGGTCTCACTTTTAAGTCCTGCCGATATCATTAAAGCCAAAAAAGCGGTTAGCAAAGCAATTCGTTATAATAAAGAAAATCGCGGTTTTACCTTTATAGAATTTATCAGCACCTGCCCTACCAATTGGGGTTATGAACCTGAACAAGCAAGGCAATGGGCAAAAGAAAATATGCTACCTTTCTTCAAACCAGGTGTCTTTCGCGATAAAGGTGAAGGAGTGGAATAATGACTACGGAAATGATTTGTGCTGGTTTTGGCGGTCAAGGAGTTCTTACTATAGGCAAATTTATTGCCCAAGCAGCAATGCAAGAAGGGAAGAATGTTTCTTGGCTACCTTCTTACGGTCCCGAAATGAGAGGTGGAACTGCTAATGTATCTACTGTTGTTTCCACTGAACCGATTGCCTCTCCAATCGTCAGTTTTCCAGATGTGCTGGTAGCTTTAAATCAGCCCTCCATCGATAAATTCGCTCCTTCTATGCGCGCTGGCGGCATATTAATTTATAATACCAATATGTGTCCTCGCGGATGTAAAAGGGAAGATATAACCAAGATAGCGATACCGATGAATGATATTGCAACTGAGATTGGAAGTATGATTGTGCTCAATATGCTGGCAACTGGTGTTGTTATTGGGAAAACAAATATCATCCAATACGAAACTCTGGAACAGAATTTAACTTCCTTTATGAAGGAGAAAAATCCTGATTTGCTTGCCAAAAATCTCACTGCCATCAAACGCGGAATAGAGATCGCTAAACAACATACTTGATCTTATTACAAAAAAATATGAGGAACCGGATAGATCTTTATCTGTCCGGTTCCCCCAAAAATTAAGACAGTGAATTCCATTTTACCCAAAAGGTCATTGACCTAAGCTTAAAAATATATTTGCCGAATTTTATACGGCGAAACATAAAGGAAGAAGAAAAATGGAAGAGAATGAACTTATCACCATTGCTACCTATACAAATCCCTTTGAAGCTGAATTAGCAAAGGGTTTTTTGGAAGAATCCGGTTTTCATCCCTATTTACTAAATGAAAGAATGATGAGTATGTATGCTTCCATCGCCGGGGATATGTATAAAATTGAATTGCAGGTTCCGGAAAATGAGGAACACGAAGCTAAAGAACTTATCACAGGTCTGGAAGATTCGGACTATGTAACAAAGATTTTGCATAGCGAAGGAGCTCTGCTGAAAGGTCATTTTCAATTAACCTCAGGCAAACATAGCAAACAGTATATAGAAAAAATCAGAATCCTCCAAAATCCGGCTGCGGCTCATAATCTCTGTAAGCTCCTTGCCAATCGTCTTGCCGATTATGATTTTGATGCCATTGTGGGTCCCGCTTACGGAGGCATCGCTCTTGCTTTTGATGTTGCTTTGCTGATGAACAAAAGTTTTCTCTTTACGCAACGCAAAGATGGAGAAATGACTTTACGCAGCGGTTTTGACCTCTCTAAAATTCGGAAAACGGTAATTGTGGAAGATATTCTTACTACGGGTGGAAGTATTCAAGAAGTTATTAACTGTCTGGAAAATAAGGGATTGGAAGTTATTGCCATTGGAGTTTTAGTAGATAGAAGCGGTGGGAATGTGCAATTTTCTCTTCCGATGGAACCATTGCTAAGCTTAGATATTCCTGCCTATGAGCCCGAAAATTGTGATGCCTGTAAGCAGAGTATTCCTCTCATAAAACCCGGCAGCAGTGATAAAGTATAAAGTTTAGTATGCCAAAAATATCCATTATAACCTACTTGTTTTCCGATATTGAAAAAATAATCGACGCCTGTGAATTCTCTCCGTTAAATGCGGAACTTGAATTGGAAATTATTTGCCCAGACGAAGAAATCCCCAAACACACTGTAGATAACATTCATTTCAGAGGCATTAAGGAAATAGGCAAACTTCCTGTTCCTACTGAAAATAATATCTGTTTCTTTGCCGATTCTGCTTCTTTTGTTTATTACAGCAAGCAAAACGAAGTAAAATCACCGATTCTATTTGTCCATCCCGAAATAGCAATTTTGGAACTGAAAGAGACCGATATATTTCAAACTGATCTTTCTATCTATGGCTTGAGCCCTTGTGTTCTGGAAAATGATTCTGCGGAACAACTTTATTGTAAAAGAGAGGGTCTTTTTGTTTATAAGAATCTACAGATGTTTTTGGAAAGTAAAAAACCCAATTCTGTTTTGCTAACCACCAATAACAGAATTGCTGAGGCACTTGTAAGTATAGACAATGAAAAGTGGCAAGTGTTTTATCCTGAAATCAATTATCGAGACCTGAGGGTGGAAGACAGTAACGCATACCGGTTATTGTATATTGCCCAAAAGCAATTACTTAGCCAAATGCGGGGATTGGAAAACAGTTATGATTTGGCAGGAATACGCTATTGCCAAAAGAACTATTCACAGTCCTATTCATTTTTTGCCAGCCATTACGATGAATATATGGCACAGGTAGATTACGATATATGGGTGAACTATATCTTATCTTGGTATAAACAATACTCTTCTTTGAAACTGAATAAAATTCTGGAGCTTGCTTGTGGAACGGCAAATGTAGCCCAGAAACTGGTTCAAAAAGGTTATGATGTTTATGCTTGCGATATGTCTTTAGATATGCTGAAAATGGCATCCAAAAAGCCATCAAAACCAAAATTATATTATGCTTCTATGACCGATCCCATTCCTGGTAAGGATTATCAACTGGTGCTTTGTATATTTGACAGTATAAACTACCTTACACAAGCAAAACAGATTAGTAAAACTCTTTCCGAGGTCTCGTTGGCTTTAGAAAAAGGGGGATTGTTTATTTTTGATATTTCCACTCTGGAAAACAGCATTGATAATTTTGCCAATATCTGTGATTTGCAACATTATTCTGATGGTTTTATGGTTCATCAAGCGTGGTTTGAAAGTGTTCAACTGTGGCAAAAATCAGCTCTGCACTTCTTTCAAAAAGATGCCATCGGTTATAACTATCAATATGAACAACATTTACAAAGAGTTTATTTTACAACTGAACTGCTGGAATTGATCAATAATTCTTCTCTTAAAGTGAAAGCCATTCATAGCGCCCAAAACAAAACAAATCTATATCCAAAACACTTGTCTGGCATAGATGAAAAATATAGTCGCTTGTTCTTCATCTTAGAAAAGGTGTAATCATTGACAACTCTCTATCAGAACGATATTGACTTCTATCGGGAAAATGGACTTTTTGCTGGAATCGATGAAGCCGGTAGAGGCGCCTTAGCCGGTCCTGTAGTGATTGCGGCTGTGATCTTAAATTATGATATAATTATCGATGGCATCAACGATTCCAAATTGCTTTCCCCTCAGAAACGTGCCATCCTCTTTCCGCAAATTGTAAATAGCGCCATTGATTATAGCATTGTGGAAATAAGCCCTGCCTATATTGATGAACATAACATTCGGCAGGCAACTTTGCAAGGATTCCAAAAAGCTTTTTTTCAGCTAAACAGCAAACCGCAACATTGCTTAATAGATGGGAAGGATATACCCGGTGAGCTTAAATCCTATGCTCAAGCAATCATTAAAGGCGACCAACTTTATGCTGCCATAGCTGCCGCTTCCATTTTGGCAAAAGTCCATCGAGATAAGCTAATGATTGCTTACGATGAAAAGTATCCAGAATACGGTTTTGCTTCTCATAAGGGCTATGGAACTGCTTTTCATAGCAACAGAATTCATATCCTTGGGCTTTCTCCCATTCACAGAAAGAGTTTTACTGTGCCAGATAACTGGGGAACTGGAGAACAGTAGAAAGCTTCTCTTATCTCTCTATTTTCGAACTATTCACTTTTAGTAAAGCGACTATTTAAAAGCTTCCTGACCAGTGAATTGACGGTAGGGATCAAAACTCTTTAGTATTTCTCTGTCCTTATCAGTAGTGTTTTCCAAACAGATCCGAGTAACCAATTCACCCATTCCGGGACCGAGCATAAAGCCCTGACCGCACATTCCCACTGCATTAATCAAATTTTCTGTTTCTTCCATAATTCCCACAATAGGAAATCCATCCGGAGTCATAGGATACTGTCCTCTCCAAGTTCTGCGCACTTTCAAATTGCGCAAACGGGGATAGATGGTCAACATTCTTTTACTGCACATTGGCAAAAAGACAGAAGTGGAACGGATATCTATTCCTGCTATAGGTGGTTCGGGAGTAATACAAAAAACAACCTGTCCTTCACTATTTTGATAGAAATAGAAATTGGAACTGCCAGGATCTAACCGCATATCAATAACCATAGGTCCAAAAAATCTTTCTACCGGTTCAGTTATGCCTGCTTCGTGATTTTCCGGGAAAACGGGTAAATCCAAATTAGCCAATGAACCAATTTCACGAGCATTGCTTCCTGCCGCATTCACTACTTTGGCTGAAGAATATATGCCTTTATTGGTGATGACCCTATTTATTTTACCGTTTTCTATATTGAATTCGGTAACTTTTTCCTGAAAATGAAACTCCACACCCTCATTTTTACAGTGTTCAAAATAAGCGGCAGAAACCAGTAAGGGAGAGCAAGAACCATCTTCCGGAGAATAGGTGGAACCTTGTAAGTCATCTTTCCAAATACCGGGAACTATATCACTATACTCATCTGCGTTAAGCCATTTTATATTTAGTCCAAAACTAAGCTGAATTTGCATCAGGTCTTTTAGCGCTTTGGCATCTCTTTCATTATAAGCGGGATAGCTATAGCCATTGGAAAGCCAACCAATATCCTCGCCCATTTCGTTTTGCCAATTCTTTAGAATATCTATTGAACGCAGGCATACACTTATCTTGCCAAAATCGGAATGGGTAGCTCGAACTCCTCCGATGGCTTTTTTGTTATTTCCCTGTCCGGGACAGTGTTCTGCTTCAATAACTAATACCTTCATTCCTGCTTTTGCTAAATTATAAGCGGTTGGAAGTCCTGTTGAGCCAGCGCCAATTACGATTACATCATATATTTTATTCATTTTTTACTCCCGTCGGGAAATTTCTCCAGTGGAATTTCTATAAATAGAGGCCTTTTTGTATTAGTAACAATGTCGTTATCTGAAATGCCTTCTTCTCGAAGCAAACCCTTTATCAACACTTCACAGGTCTTCGAGCCACAAGGCCCCATTCCTGCTCTGGTAATTGCCTTTATCAGATTCAGGTCTGTAATTCCTTTTCTTATTAAGCTACGCACTTCTCCCACACTAACCCTTTCACACAAACAAACCATTGCTTCATCGGGTGTTTTATCTAAAAGAACTGGTTTTGCTAAGGGTGCAGAAACATTTGCATCCTGAATTCTGAACCCAGCTACTTTTTTAGCAATTGCTTTAGGGACTTTAAATTTTACTATTTGAGTATGCTGCTTGGGAAAATCCTGGACTGCGGAAACGACAAATTCACCTAATTCTTTGGAATTTATATCGCTTAGTATTTTCTTATCTCCTACTTTCACAGGATAGTTACTTACTTCGTAAACAATGCTGAGAGTGGGATTTTCTTTATCTTTTCTATAGTCCACTAAAGTGATCGCTAAACCGGGACATATTAATAAGCACTTTCCACAGCCAATGCAAGAACCCGTATATACAGGAACGGCTGTTAAAGAGCCATCTTCCGTTTGAATACTATTTGTAGGGCAAACAGTTGTGCAAGGATTACAGGGTATTTCTTGTAGGCAATGCAGAATAGGGAAGACCCCTTCTTCTTTTTCTGGTGTATTATAGTTCTTGATTTTTCCTGGAGCAGATTTAAGCTCTTCTGCTTTTCTAAACCACTCGTCAGGAATGGGATTCTGTTTTTCTCCCATAAGAATGGAAGCTATTTTTTTGCCGGCTATTTTTCCATTGAACATTGCCGAACTTGCTTCTGCAATTTCTAATGCATCACCGGCTGCGTCAATTGGTATGCCTGCAGCTTCTGCCTCTAAAGTGAATTCACTTAAAGGATTAAGACCTACCGCTATTAAAATTGTATCACAGGTAAAGGTCTTTTCCGTTCCAGCTATGGGTTGGAATTTTTTATCAATTTCCGCTATGGTTATACTTTCCACTGATTCATTTCCATTGGCGCAAAGAATGGAATGAGAAGTATAAATCGGAACTCCAAATCTTTTTAACTTATCAGCGTGAACTTTATATCCACCACAAGCAGGCAATGCTTCCGCTAAGCCAACAACATCAATTCCTGCTTGCAAAGAATGATATCCGGCTATTAAACCTACATTACCGCCTCCGATGATAAAAAGTCGTTTAGTAGGGCGCACAAGATCACGATTTACAAGAGTTTGAAAAGCACCTGCACCATAAATTCCGGCTAAATTATTACCAGGGAATCTTAAGAATTTTTCTCTGGCGCCGGCAGCATTTAGAATACGCTTGGGTTGAATAATTTTATACACACCATCTTTTAAGATACCTACTTTTTTATCGCTGAAAATATAAACGACGGTGCTATTCAACCAAATGTCCACACTTGCATAATTGGCAAGTTCTGTAGATAGGTTTCTGCCAATTTCGATACCTCTGGTTCCAGCACTGCTATCTGCTTGCGAACCAAAGAACTTATGAGTTTGCAAAACCAGCTTTCCGCCCAATGCGTTTTTATCGTCTATCAGCAGGGTTTTGATATTCTGTTTACCAAGTTCAATGGCTGCAGAAAGTCCCGCAGGGCCTCCTCCAATAATAAGAACATCGGTTTCCATCTGTTCCAAAGGTTCAAAAGAGACAGGATTATCAGCCGCAGGTAAAACTGGAAGTCCTTCCAGCGATTGCACTATCATATTTTCACTAACAGCGGTCATACAAGATTTAACGGCTAAACCATTTGCGATCACACTGCATTGAGCACATTGACCATTAGCGCAAAAAATGCCTTGAGCGCTGCCATCTTTATGGTGATGGCCAAAAACGGAAACTCCATTGGCTATAAGAGCGGAAGCAATCATTTCTCCCTTTTTTGCCTTCATTTTTTGCTGATTCCAATAAAAACATACTTCCTCCCTTTCGGGCACTGGTAAAATGGGATGTATGGCAATACGATTGTTATCTGCCATTTGTATTAAACTCCTTATTATTCAAGGGGTATGAAGCTTGCATCATTAGCTTGGTTCATACTCTTCTAATATTATTTATCTACCCTCAATATTTTTATTTGGCTGTTTGTCAAGCAAAAATGCCCATCGAGGCATTAAATTTCTGCTTTATATAAGAAACCCAATCCTATCAGGGAAAAGAAAAGGTTAGGAAACCAGGCAGCCCAAATAGGGCTTATTACACTGTTGTAGCCCAAACTTTGGCAGATTCTCACTACAATTAAATAAGTAAAACAGACCACCAAACCAAGCATTATGATCAGTCCTCTGCCTTTAGAACGTATATTGGAAGTGGCAATTGGGATGAAAAAAAAGATCACGATCAGATTAGTGAGGGGGAAGGAAATTTTCATATATAAATCTACGATCTCGCGAGCTGGATTATCACCCAGCTTTTTCATTCTATTTATGTATTCTTTGAGCTGCCAAAAATTAAGAGATAGCGTCTTTTGAGTAATTCGCACAAAATCCTGCGGTTGAACATCCAAAACTACCAAATCGGTTTCTGGATAGTGAGCCATAAAGACCTGCCGTCCATTCGCAAAGCGTCTTATATCACAGTCCTTTAACATCCATCTATTGCCATTCCAATCAGCAGAAGCGGCTGTTATGTGTTCACTTATTTGATGGGTCTTAAAATCAATGCGGGTGAGGTCTATAATTTTCAGGTTATTCTTATAGCCATCAAAAAAACCGAAGTAGTAAAAATCGTTGGCTTTTCCTTTATAATGAATTCTGGCTTTCAACATTTGATCATCAGGTTGCTGGCCCTTGATTTGCACATTATAAACATAATTTTTGGTGGTTTCTGCCCAAGGGACTACATATTCTCCAAATAAAGCCACGATTACACTGATTATCAGTCCGATACCGAAGAGAGGCAGCATAGCTCTTTTAATGCTAATTCCAGCAGCTCGAATAGCTATACTTTCATTATGTTTGGAGAGTGCACTCATCATAAACAGACCAGCCAAAAGAACTGTGACGGGAGATGTTAAGACAAGCAAATAAGGTAACCGCATTAAATAGTATATAGTTGCCTGTTGGACATTTGCACCGTTACGAATTAAACGAGGTAGATTATCTATCACATCTATTACAATAAATATGGCTACGAAAGATAAGAAGATTATTAAATAGGTACGCAGAAACTCACGGGTTATATATTTATCTATGATTTTCATTTTAATGCACTATCTCATCTGGGACGGGAGATTTTCTACTGCGAAAGTGTTTAATTTTCCACATTAAAGTTGGCATATCAATAATTCTTTTCTCTTTGATGGAGCCGTTAATTAACAGAATTGCCAAAAGTAAAAATACTATATTGGCTAACCACATAGAAATGAAAGGAGGAATATTTCCTTTATCGGCAAGTTGTTCACCTGCATTTAGAGCGATATAATAGACCAGAAAAATTACGGAAGAAACCGAAAAAGACATACCTATCCCACTGGTGCGTGTCATTAGCCCAAGTGGAATGCCAATTAAAATAAAGATTACGATAGCAAAAGAAAGAGAGAACTTTTTATGATATTCCACCTGTAAAGAGCTGATCAATTCTTTTAATTCTTCAGCTCGATCCTTAGCCATTTTTTGCATTGCTTGCAAGCGTCGCAATTGCATATTGCGATTAAAACTGGGAGAGCTTTTTTGCATTAGTTCGATGCGCTGATTCAAGGTTTCTATTTCCTGTTGTCTTTCCTTCAGTTCTTTTTTGTGCCCGGCAATAGCGGCTACTATTTGATTGTAGGTCATTTCTCTATCGCTTCTATAGCCCGTCTCAAACATATCAACATTACTGCCTAAGTTGCGGACATTTATTACATAGCGAGTGAAGGTCGTTTTTTGATATTTTCCGGTTTCTTTTTCATTGCGTTCATGCATTTCACCGTTATTTAATATGATTTGCAAAGCATTTCCATTGTCTTTTTGAATGACATTTCCGGTTTTGGCAAAAATAGTTCGAGGATAATGTGTTTTACTTCTATCATAGATTAATACATCCGTTAGTAAAGAATCAGTTGCCTCATTCGTATAGATAGTATAATCCATAAAGTTGGTAAATTCTCTTTCTTTGATAATGGTCATTGGTTTATAGTAAGCAATTTTCAGCATTAGGTTCTTTAATTTATGATTAGTATCGGGCAAAAACCAGTGATTGAAATAAACCATTAGTCCAGATAGCAATATGGCAACTATTACAAGAGGCCCAATAAGTGAATAGACATTAATTCCGCTTGATTTTATGGCTGTAATTTCCCTATCAACGCTCATTCTTCCAAAAGCAAGAATTGTAGCAACTAAAACTGCCATGGGTATAGATAGGGCAAGCATATAGGGCAGCGACAAACCAAAAAGCTCAAAGATCGTTTGCCAAGGGAGTTTTTTTTCTATGATCAGGTTCAATAAATCAATAATCCTATCGCTTAGCAGCACAAAAGTTACTACCATCAAAGCGATTAAAAAAGGAGCAATATGCTCTTTCAGGATATATCGTTTGAGAATCTTCATTTCAGCATATCCATTAGTTCCGCTTCACTGATAATTTGCACAGTTCCCATTTGGCGCGCTTTGTCCAGTTTGGAACCGGGATTTTCACCTACTACAAGGTAATTTAATTGTTTACTTACTCCGCTTAAGATTTTGCCTCCGTGTTCCATTATGATAGTTTCCATTTCTTTTCGTCCATAGGAAGGCAGAGTTCCAGTTATTAAAAAGGTCTTGTTGGCTAAGATATCCGAGCTTTGCTCACTTTTATATGAAAATTGCAAGCCAACTTCTTTCAAGGCATCTATCATTTCCAGGTTTTTGGGTTGAGCGAAGAAACTAATTATTGACTGGGCTATGATAGAACCAATGTCGGGGACAGTTAACAGGTCTTCTTCCGTTGCTTTTATTAAAGCATCAATGTTGTTAAAATGTTGAGCTATTGTTCTGGCTGTAATTGAGCCAATATGTCGTATTCCCAATGCGAAAAGCACTCTATCAAAATTCTTGTTTTTGGATGCTTCAATGGCTTTCTGTAAGTTGTCAGCGGACTTTTTGCCCATTCTATCCATATCTGCAATTTTAGCATAATCAAGATGATAGATATCGGGAATGCTTTTTATTTGATCCGTTTCGATCAAACGAGCAATTAAAGAACTGCCTAAACCATAAATATCCATTGCTTCGCGAGAAACAAAATGTTCCAGTTTACGCTGAATTTGAGCCGAGCAATTAGCATTGGGACAATAATTTATACTGCCTTCTTCATCGCGTTCAAGAGGAGTATTACAAACTGGACAGTTAACTGGAAATTCAACTGGTTTAGCATCAATAGGGCGTTTACTTAAGTTTACGGACAGAATTTTAGGGATTATTTCTCCGCTTTTAACTACCAGAACAGTATCTCCATAATGCAAATTTAGCCGTTTGATTTCATCTGCATTATGCAAAGTAGAATGCGAAACAGTGCTACCAGAAATATAAACTGGTTTTAAATTTGCCACAGGAGTTACTGCACCGGTTCTACCAACCTGAAAACTAACCGATTCCAAGATGGTCTCTTTTTCTTCGGGTTTAAATTTATAGGCAACAGCCCATTTAGGACTTTTAGCTGTCCAACCCAAGCGTTTTTGATCTTCCAGATTATTTACTTTAATTACAATGCCATCTATATCATAAGGCAGGGTATAGCGTTCTTGTTCCGTTTGCAGACAGAACTTTTCCACTTCTTGATAATTTTTGCAGAGTAATCTTTTTCCAGTAGGAAACCCTATACTCGCTAAAAAATCTAACAGCTGATACTGAGTTTCAATTATGGTGTTTTTATATTGTAAAGGTATTTTGTAATAGCCCAAAGCATAAAATAATGCTTTTAGATGTCTGGATTTCACTTCTTGTGCATTTTTTAACTTTATGGAGCCGGCGGCAGCGTTACGAGGATTAGCAAAGGTTTTTTGTTCATTTTCTCTCCGGATTTCATTCAGAGCCAGAAAATCTTGCACCGGCATATATATTTCTCCCCTGATTTCGATGGGCTCTTTATAATCAATGCTAAAAGGAACATCAGGTAGCAAGCGAAAATTTTCCGTAACATCTTCACCTTCCAAACCATTTCCTCGGGTAGTGGCATAAATCAAGCTGCCGTTTTCATAATAAAGATTGATGCTAAATCCGTCTATCTTCAATTCAGCACAATATTCGCTATTATAGTTCAGCTCATTATTTGTCCTATTCATAAAAGCCAATACCTCTTCCAGAGAATAGGCATTTTCCAAACTTGCCATCCGAACTTTATGAGGTATGGTTTTAGCTCCGGGCGTTAAATCACTACCAACTTTTTGAATGGGAGATTCTTCCATCGAAGTTCCCGCATTTTGTGCTTCCAATTCCTGCAGCTGTTTAACCAGCATATCATATTCATAATCGCTGATTTCCGGTTTGGCAAATTGATAATAAAGCTGATTATGATGTTCTATTTCAGCTCTAAGCTTAGCAATTTTCGCTTTTAATTCCGCATTATTCATAAGCGATAAAACTCCGGTCGTCTATCTTCAAAGGCATCATTGAGTTCAGTTATGGTTTTGTCGTTTGCTTCATCTGGTTTTATTTCTGCCGTTGATATATTTTCTTCGTTAACTGACAGTGCAGAAAGAACTTCACCTTTGGTATTGAGAATTTGGCTTCTACCTGTAAAGCTAACTGTAACTCCTGCATTAGATTCTGTCCCAATTCTATTAGCCGTTATGGCAAATACACGATTTTCCAGACAGCGAATTTTCATCGCTTCCTGACACCAGGGCAAAACTAAATTGGCAGGATGGCAAATAATTTGTGCTCCAGAGAGAGCAAGAGTCCTTGCCGCTTCAGGAAACTGCCAGTCAAAACAAATCATCATCCCTATTTTTATCCCATTTGTGTTCGTAAACACTTGAAAACCTGTATCGCCAGGACTAAAAAATAATTTTTCGCGGTTGAATAGATGCGTCTTACGATAATTATAATATCTACCATCAGGCATAATTAACATACAGGAATTAAAGAGTTTATCACCACAAACTTCAGGATATCCATAAACTATATCACAGTTATTTGTTACTGCAATGTTAGTTAGCAAATCAAATGCTTCTCCTTTACCTGCTTCTTCAGCAACAGATAAAACCTCGGATTTAGAGGCAAAAACATAACCGCTTAAGCATAGTTCCGGCAGAACTATTAAATCAGTTTTTAGCTTTATAAGTAATTCAGATATGCGTTTAAGATTATATTCCTTATTTAGCAAGCGGGGAGCAAATTGTAAAGCCGAGACCTTCATTATTCTTTATTATCCTTTATGGGAGAGGAAGATAAGGAATTATTAATTTCTGATTTGCACGCTGCCTCGGAGACATTTTCATTTGTAACTCCGCTTCCAGAATTTGCCCAATCGGGATTTTGGTACTTATCATTTTTATCCTTCAGCAAGGGCTGCATTGTTCTCTCCAAAACACCTTGCAATAAAGAAATGGTCATTCCGTAATTGGTGATGGGAACTCCGCGTCTATGACATTCCATAATGCGTCTGTTCATTTCCATAGAAGTAATCATACATCCACCACAATGGACGCAAACCGCATACTCTTCCAGATTTTCTGGAAAATCGTGTCCCGCATAGACCTCAAAAATCAGATCCTTATGGCTGAAATTCTTCATCCAGTAAGGGATTTTAACTCTACCTATATCATCTTTTTGAATGTGATGAGAGCAGGCCTCAGCAATCAAAATTTTATCGCCATCTTTTAAGGTTTTCAGGCGGTTAACGCCTTCCCAAAGGATATCCAGTTCACCTTTGTAGCGTGCAAAAAGAATGGAGAAAGTGGTTAAAGGAATTTCCTTAGGCACTGTTTTTGCCACAAATTCAATTGCCTGAGAATCGGTTATTACCAATGCCGGTGGTTCATTTCCATTATCTAAAGCAGATTTTAATTCGGATGGCTGTAAAACAGTCACGCTACAATTTCGGTCCAGCAAATCGCGCAAGGTCTCAACCTGAGGTAAAATTAACCTACCTTTGGGAGCGGAAGAATCAATAGGAGTAACTAAGATAACATTTTCACCCGGTTTTACCAGGTCGCCAGCAATAATTCTATTCACTTTTAAAATTTCGGGTGCCAGTTGGATAATTTTGTCTTTGCATTCGTTTATGCCCTCTTTAGTAACGGAAGAAACGCTTAAATAAGGCAAAGCATTTTGTTTGCAGAAGGCAATGTTTTCCGGGCTGGCTGGGTTTTGGTCACTTTTATTAAATACAACCAGAATAGGCAATTCCATTCGCATAATTTTAGCTATTATATCCAATTCGGCTTTAGTAAAGGGTTTCCCGTCGGAAACGAAAATTGCTATGTCGGCACGGTAGAGTATTTTTTGAGTCGCCTGCACTCTTTTTAAGCCCAATTCACCGCTATCATCAACTCCGGCAGTATCATAAAAAGTTACGGGACCCAAAGGCAGAAGTTCATAATGTTTATCAACTGGGTCTGTAGTTGTGCCGGCAATATCGGAAACAATAGCTATTTCCTGACCGACTATGGCGTTTATCAAACTGCTTTTGCCGGCATTGCGTTTTCCGATTATGGCTATAATTAAGCGTTCACCTCGGGGTGCAGAGCTCATATATTCTCCTTTTCCAATTTTAGCTTATTCCTTATATAAAGAAGTTCAGTATTAGTCAAGTTCTTTTTACGGTTAGTTGATATTTTTATTCGTTCAGCAAGCATCTGTAAAACTTTACTTTCTGGCTCACTTCACTGAGGCAGAGCATTGGTAATATTCAGCTTGCTCGCTAAAGTAATAATCCAGTAACATATCTCTTACAATGCAGTAACGAAGTTAGAGAAGTGTTACGGAAGCGTTACGGCGTTATAAGACAATTTACTAAATAGCAAGAAATTAGCTTACAATAGAAGGATGAATTTTGTCCAATTAAAAAAATGCCTTTTAGGGAGCAGTAAATATGTCTGATGCGGACGCAAAAAACACAGCTTTTTGGGGCTTTCCAGATAGATAATTACTGCTGTAACTAATGAAAACTATCAAGCCAATGCACGGGATAAAAGGATTTCAGAGAAATATTTAAAAAAAAGCGGAAGGCAATAACCTTCCGCTTAAATATGGGTTGAACATTCTTATTTATTCAAATTTTAGAATTACTACCGAGGGCTGTTTATTAGTATCCAGCACATAAAGCCGAATGGTCTTGCGGTTTTCTTTATCCATATTGGTTTTGGCTATTTCCAGCTCAGTATTGAATTCTTTGGGGCTATTAATTTCTTTGCCTTCAATTTTAATGATGACATAGCCGACTTTTAATCCGGACTTGGCGGCGGGAGAATTTGGTTCCACTTTAGTAACTACCACACCCTTATCGCTGGTGACATTTAAACGCTTGGCTGCTTGGCTATCAATTGATTCTACGCTGATACCTGTGGCCGGTCCTCCTTTTGCATTATCGTTGGCTGCGACAATATCTTCGGGATATGCTTCTAAAACGACGCGCACAGATATTTCTTTTCTATCACGCACAATTTTGAGAGGAAGTTCTTGTCCTACTTTGGCAGTAGCGATGGCAATGCGGAATTTAGGCACACTGGTTACTTTTTCACCGTTAATTTCAGTAATGATATCTTCTTCGTGAATGCCGGCTTTATCGGCGGGAGAATCCTTTTCCACTTTGGTAACAAGGACTCCGGCAACTTCTTTCAAACCGTAAGCTTCCATAATATCCGGGGTTATTTCCTGGGGTAAAATGCCGATGTAGGCACGGGTAACTTTTCCACTGGCAACAAGATCTTGCACAACTCGCTTAGCAAGATTGATGGGAATGGCAAAACCGATGCCGACATTGCCTCCATTAGTGCTTGCCAAAGCTGAATTGATACCTATGACCTCGCCTTTGATATTTAAAAGAGGTCCGCCACTGTTACCACTATTGATGGCTGCATCGGTTTGGATGAAATCCTGATATATGGGAGAATTTTCACCCAAATTTAAATTGGCTCTGCTCGTGGCTGATATAACACCCAAAGTAACTGTTCGATCCAGTCCTTCGCTGAAAGGATTACCTATGGCGATTGCCCATTCTCCGATTTGGAGTTTATCGGAATCTCCTAAAGGTGCAACGGTCACTTTTTCGCCTTCTTTAACTACAACTTTGATAACGGCTACATCTGTGCTGGGGTCTAAACCAACTACAGAACCCGTGTAAACAACTTTATCTGCCATAGTTACAGTGATTGTTCCTTCCCGACCTTTTTCCACAACATGGTTATTGGTAAGAATAAATGCTTCACGAGTGGAGGCATTATATTCATAAATAAAACCGCTACCTAAAGAGACGATGGGGCGAGTTTGTTCTTGAGGAAACTGGAAAAATTGACGGAACCAGGGATCGTCAGAGAAGGGATTCATATAATTTTGAACGGTCACTTTTGCCTCAACTCTGATTTGAACAACCGCCTCGCGCACATTTTTTACTACTTCCACTACAGGATTGGGACTATTGAGGTCGATCATATTATCTTTCGCTGTGGCGCAACTCATAACAGATAATGTCATCAGCACCAGGAATAATTGTTTCCACATTTTCATAATTTAATCTCCTTGTTTTTTAAGTATAGAATTTTCCTGTATGTTATACTTGGGAAAGAAAAAAAACCTGCGGGAAAACCCGAAAAAAATTATTTTATAAACATAATAATCGAATGAGGCCTTGCAGTCAAGTAGAAAATTATCAAATTTAACTAAAACAATGCCTCTATGGAAAAATGAGTAAGTAACTTCATATATACCAAATGGTTATTGAGTTCAGGAAAATAGCAGCTACATTATTTTGCTATATTGGAATTAGGTGACTATCCCAATCTAATATTTGTCTAAAAAGAAGAAAGGATCAGGCATAGGGATTTTTAAATTCACTTTTGCCACAGAGTAAAACACTTGCTTGCGGCGCAGCATTTTTTACTTGTTTTGTCATTAGTTGGGATATTTCTCTTATTTCCCACTGAGCATTTTCGTCACTGCGCAGACGCGTAAAATGATAAATTTCGCGCAGATTCATCTTAACCAAAATAGTAACAAGCGAAGCATTAGTTCTAAAATAAGGAGTTAAATAAGCAAATTTAGGAGGGAGGGAACTTCCTAAACGGCTTAGTTCATTATTTAAATCGCTCCATATTTTTTCTCGCTTAATTGCTTTAATGGCAGGTGGAATTTTGGCTACAAATGAACTGCTGCCTTTGCGTAAAATAGTGCAATAACGATGACGCTTGAATTGAGCCCAGCAGCTTTCGCTCATTGTTAATTCAAAAACGAAATCAACAATTTCAAAGGCGCGAGGAACTTTATGCCAGGGCTTAAGATTACGAAAAACCTGGTTCCAGAGCTGCTGTTTAATTACGCGGGGTAAATGGGAAACGGTCTCGAGGGTTTCATTCCAATCAAGTTCTCCCTGCTGATAGATTATGGCAGCTAAAACTTTGTCATCGGCATTATCCGGAACACTTATTACTTTCAGTTTATTAGCCATATCCAGTTCTTTAACCCAGGGAAGTTCCTGTTGCAAAAAACCGCTAAAACCTACTTTTTCCAGATCAATCTTTCCGTCGTATTGAGAATCTTCCGTGTAGCGAATTAAAGATGGAGCTATGGCTGAAACATTTTGGAGAAGAAGTTCTTTTAGTTCGTCCGCTTCTTGGAAAGGATGTTTAGCTAAACGCCTCAGTAAATTTTCCAAACTGCGGGCATTGATGGTCATACCCATTTGAGTTTTGGTAGAAAGAGGCAAAATATAACGCGCATCCTCTTTGGCAAGACATTCTCTTTCCTTTGTTTTTAATTTGGGTTTTTGGGTCTTATACAATTCGTTCAAAGCATTAAAACAGAGCTCATATTCCTGAAAAAGAGAATCCATCATTTGCTTATAGGGCTTTTTCAACTTTGGTCTATTGGCAAATTCCGCAGGAACTACATAATCCTTGTTAAAAGTTACATATCTTTGAGATTTTTCTGTAAAAGAGGCAATTCTGCTGCGCTGAACCAATTCCGTAAGCACTCTGGAAATTCCTACAATGTCAATATTAAAAACAGCATGTTCAGCTACGGAACTGTGTCCCATTTCAAAAATAATATCAGTATTGGTTTTGCGGGCTTTTTCCAGTTCTGTAAGCGCTTCTTTGCGAAGCTCTTCAATGCTTTTATTGCTGCGACTTATTCTGGCGTAAGAGGCAGAAATTAGTTCTGGTGTGGCTATGGAACTGTTCAGTTTGTCCACAAGCTCTTTATCGATATTGAATCCGGCAATATTAACTTTCATAGTGATAACCTTTATTTTAAGATGGCTGTAACATTGGAAGCACCAATTCTATTGGCTCCTGCATTTAGCATTGCCAATGCTTGTTCTTTTGTTTTAATGCCCCCCGCTGCTTTCACACCGATTTTTGGGCCAACCACTTTTCTCATTAAAGCGATATTTTCTACTGTTGCCCCAGCGGTTCCAAAACCAGTAGAGGTCTTGATAAAATCAGCGCCTGCTTTTTTAGCCAGCAGGGAACTGATGATTATTTGTTCTTCCGTTAAATAGCAGGTTTCCAGAATAACTTTTAACAGTGCTTTATGCTCTTTACATAATATCACTACATTTTGGATGGTCTGCAAGTCAGTATCATAATCTCCACTTAGTAAAGCACTTAAATTTTGAACCAGATCAACTTCTTTTGCTCCCTCTTTTAAAACGGACTCTGCTTCATAAGCCACTGCATTGATATTAGAGGCACCCAAAGGAAAATTAATGACCGTGCAGGAAATGACCGGTTTTTCCAGTAGTGTGTTTGCCAGTGGGATAAAAAAGGAATTAACGCATACGGATGCGGTTTTATATTGGTTTGCCGTATTGCAAAGTTCTTCAATGTTCTTTTTGCTGGCGTCGGCTTTTAGTAAGGTGGCATCTATATAGGAAGCCAAATTAAGAGATGGATCATAAACTCTGTCAGGATATTTTAAATGGCATTTAAAACAATTCAAACATATTTTATGTCCTCCTCCGCATTGGGCGGGATGATTGTCTCCCAAAAGGTCTATGGCAATTTTTGAAATGTCTTTCATAGCTAATCTCCTTGATTACTATTGGCAAGCTGTCCGCATGCGCCTAAAATATCTGAACCTCTGCTTTTGCGTAATGTTATTGCCTGGGGAAGGATTTGAGCTCTCTGCATAAAGTCCGTTATCTCAGCTTCGGTGGGAGCTCTAAATTTTGATTTTCCGTCTACATTGAAAGGAATGAAATTTATTTTACAGGAAATGTCTCCGATATATTTACGCAAAGCAGCCAAGTCCTCATTGCCCATATTGTAACCAGCAAAAAGAATATATTCTATGGTAACTCGGTAGGTACTGTTTCTTTGATAATAAAGCAATGCCTGTTTCAATTCCAGCAGGTTATATTGTTTGCATATTGGCATTAGTTCTTTTCTTTTGGATTCTATGGCAGAATTTAAAGAAAGCGCCAGTTTTACTTTGATGCCGCTATTGGCAAGAGAGATAATGCCAGGAACTACTCCACAAGTGGAAATTGTTATATGCCGGGGACTAATGGATAGGCCTTCATTACTTTGTAGCATTTTTAGGGCATCTAATACATTTTCCAAGTTATCCATTGGTTCACCCATCCCCATAAAAACCAGATTGGTAAGATGAGACGATCCGTTATTTTTTAAATAACTTGCTGCATTTATAACCTGACCAACAATTTCATAACTTTGTAAATTGCGGATAAAACCCATTTTACCGGTAGAACAAAACTGACAATTATGTGCGCATCCAACTTGAGTGGAAATGCAGAGGGTATTTTTCTTAGCTGCCGGAATTAGAACACTTTCAATTAATTCACCATCTTCCAAGCGTAAACGATATTTTATTGATCTATCTTTGGAAACTACCATCGCATCAACTTCAGGTAAGAAAAAAGAATAGTTATCTTTCAGCAAAAGTTTTATCTGCTGAGGCAGATTGGTCATAGCATCTGGATCATTTATTAGTGATTTGTATAGCCAAGATAGTATCTGTTTTGTTCTATAAACAGGTATATCCGGTTGTAAAGAGATAATGTTTTCTGCCAAATCTG
>JBDKSF010000035.1 GCA_039680785.1 Candidatus Cloacimonas sp. | reverse complement strand
TATAAACTTATGCAAGTTTTTGGGGGATATTTCGTACCCTCTTTATATGGTTCATTATCCGTTCATTTATCTCTATTATGCTTGGGTTAAGCATAACAATCTGACGTTTGGGGAATCTTTGCCAGGTTTGACTTTAACAATGGCATCTACCAAAACCCGAAACATCGAATTTCGCCAAAATTTGTATTTGAACTATAAGTGCCTTACATTCTACCAAATATGCCATCCAAGGTAGAATGTATCCCCCTGTCTTCAAGTACCACCAGATAACTTTCTGCTTCATGAAAAATAAGAATCCGTTCTTTGTTTCCTCTTTTGTTCCATCAAACCTTGAGATACGGATGTTTGGAATGATCAATCATTGGACGGGGACAGGGAACTTGCTCAATTCGTCAAAAGGTGCTTCAACCATATTTAATGCTATTTCACTGATAGCGTATTCCTTCCACTCACTCATTCATTCATTAGTTCTAATCTTAGAAAGGTTAGTGGGAATGTATGGTTGAGTAGTTCGTTTAGTTATCATTTTCGAAGATATTTAAATACGGTTCAAAAATAAAAATCCTGTTACGGCTTTGCCCGGTAAGTTCTTTCAAATATTTTTTATCCTGCATCTTTGTTACTAAATCGTTGGCAGCCTTATAACTTAGGTTACAGGTTTTGGTTGCCTTGTCGATAGTGATAACGGGTTCTTTAAACAGGGCTGTTAACAGGTTTAAGGCCGAATGGCTCCTTCGTCCGAAAGTGGAACGTATCTCATTTTCAAGTCTTTCCTTTAGTTTAAGAATATTAGAAAGTGTATCTACAGCTTGGGTTGCTGTTTGTTCAATCCCAACTAAAAAGTATTTTATCCACTGCAACATATCATTATGAGTACGTACACGACTTAAATTGTCGTAATACAAACCTTTGTTTTTTTCGAAATATAGAGACAGGTAAAGTAATGGTTTATCTAAAATTCCTTCAGACACAAGAAATAAAGTAACCATCAGACGTCCTATACGTCCATTACCGTCTAAAAAGGGGTGGATAGTTTCAAATTGATAATGAACTATAGCAATGCGGACCAATGCCGGTACATTTATCTCATCATTGTTAAGAAATTTTTCTAAATCGCCCATTAATTCGCTAATCAGTTGATAAGCAGGAGGTATAAAAACGGCATCCGCCAGTGAATTGCCACCAATCCAGTTTTGGCTGGTTCGGTACTTTCCGGGAAATTTATTTTCGCCGCGAACACTTTGCAACAAGATTTGGTGAGTATTTTTTAGTAATCTTGATGATAGGGGCAATTTTTCTAGTTCCACAATAGCCTCATTTATTGCTCTAATGTAATTATTTACTTCCTGCCAATCGTTTCTTCTTTCAGGACGGACCTCTTCAAAGGGCAATAAGGCTTCGTCCATATTGGTTTGTGTTCCTTCAATCCGACTGGAAATTACCGCTTCTTTGGTTACATGTAATTGTATAAATAGGTCGATATTGGGAACCAATCGCGCAAAAGAATTAAGTTCTCCAAGTTTTATCGCAGCTTTTTCTATCAAAAGGTTTATTACGGGTGTTTTCCATACCCACTCATCATTTATGCTATTCGGAACAAAATATTTATAGCCTGATTGTTTTTCAAAATGACCGGCTTTATAATTTTCAAGTTCAATCATATTTTTATTTATAAATGTAAAATAAAAAAACCGCTATTTTATTTTTAACCATAAAAGTAAAATAAAAATTATCTTATTTTACTTTTGGAATTTCATTTTAATCTTTAAAAAGTTAGCGGAAATGATTTCGTTTAGAGTACTTCTTTTAGTTGTTCTTCCAGTTCGGCTTTCAGGTTTTTGTGGGCATCGTTCAGGAACGAACCTTCTTTGTTGCATTTTACCTGCAAACTGTCAATGCTTCAAAAAGCCAGGTTAATTTTGCACAAACGACAGGTGATTTGGTTGCTTTCCTGTCCGCATATAGAAATATCGTTAACTTTTCCCTTGATGATTAGCAACAAACGTTTCTGAAAAACGCTTTTAGGAGTATTGAACTGGCCATCTTTCTTACCTTTTGCTTTTCTATAGCATCCATTGCATCATCCACAGTAGCTCTTCCATTTTTCTTTGCCATTTACCATCCTTTCTACTTAGATTCAACAAGCTTAAAATGTGGCGTCAATAGCTGTCATAGAGTAGCTCCCTCTTCCTTGAAGTATCTCTCTGTAATGTTCATATGATCTCATCTTTGGGAGGCTTTCTTCTTTTTTATTTGCACCTGTCGGAGTTTGTTATATTTTAATCTTTTTCCACTCTTCTTTCATTCGGGCAATGTCGTTTATCCAATCTTCTATATCATTTTCGTGTTCTAATTCTTCATTGAGAATTTGAACAGCCATTTGATGAGTTGAATGGTCTTTGCCATTTGTGAAATCAGCTATTTCATGATAAC
>JBDKSF010000034.1 GCA_039680785.1 Candidatus Cloacimonas sp. | reverse complement strand
GCAGCCAATTTGCGCTTAGCAGAAGTATATCTTTCTTTAGCCCTCGAAGCAAGTAAATCAAACAATATGGAGCTAAGCAAAATCTATCTGGATACCTTAATTAGAGAGGTTCCTGAAAGTCCTTTATTGCCAGAAGTGTTATATAGAAGAATAATTTACTTTGTTGATGTTAAAGCCGATAATGAATCTGCCTGGAATGATTATATGCGCCTCTACGATAACTATCAAAATAATTCCTATGAAATTTTGGCTCGCAATTATATTATTCGCTTTATTCCGGGAAAACTTGAATATGCAGCCATTTTAAATCAGCAGGGATACTATGCGGATGCTTTAAAAGAACTTTTTGAGCTTTCCAAATATCCGGTTGTGGATATGGAAATCCTCAATAAAAATATATCCGATGTTTATGAAAAACAGGCGGAAGAACTAATCAATGAGCAGGATTATGTGGAAGCGGATCGTTTGTTTCGTATTGCCTTACAATACTATCCACAGAAAAAAGCCAGTATTACAAACCGCTTGGAATCCATAACAAATCTCTTCATCCAAAAAGGTAACAGTTTACTGGAAGCGGGTGATTTTGAAGGAGCTTTGGCTCATTACCGAAAGACCTTTGACATAATTCCCGATTATCCTCCTGCGGTGGAAGCAATAAAACGGTTGAATACAATTCAAGCAAATATCAAAAAAGCAGGGGAACTTTTTGCTCAGGCAGAACGCCTGGAAGCCACCGGTAAATTAAATGAAGCCCTGCAGACATATAATAGTGCTTACGCTTTGGATGCTAAACCGGAATATAAACAAAAAGCTTCCATTATTCAAAATATGCTGGAAGCGAATAAGAATCCTGCCACTTTTGCGCGTAGAATTTTAAATGAATACCGCGGCGGCATATTGAACACACGCATCCAAAACAAAAAGAAAGAACTTCTTACTCGCTATAAAGAAAATGAAATTCAAGATAGCGGCTGGAAACTTATGCTCTCTACCGGACAGTATAAATATGAAGCTCGTTATGATTTGCTCACTCCCAATGAGACCTATCTATATGTATGGCAAATCAATCTGCGCGACCGAAGCATAATTCCTTTAAACAAACTCTCTGAGGCATTGATGCAATGAAAGCCATAAATAAAATCCTTGTTACATTCCTGCTTTTTATGCTGGCAGAGATAATAGCCGTGCCGTTGAAAGCACAGAGTTTTGATATTCAGGCGTTTTCAGACACTACAAAATATGGCTGGAAAAATTATCTGGATAGAAATGCCTATCGCAATGACTTACAAAAGCGTCAGGACTTGCTGCAAATTTATGAAATGGAAGCTCAACCCTTAAATGGGAATATTATGAAATCCGCTATTATCCCTGGTTGGGGACAATTCTCCACCAAAGAAAGCACGAAAGGAACAGTTATTTTGGGCACGGAAATTGTTTTAGCCGGTGGTTCCATCTATTTTATGGATAGAGCGATGAGCAAATTCCGTCTCTATAAAAATGCAACGCAAGTAGATGAAATTGAAAAATATTATAAGGATGCTCAAGTGCCTTATCAGTATTCCTTCATTATGATGGGTTTTGCCGGAATTATTTGGGCTTATAATATTTTTGATGTAATTCAATCCACGCAGGATTATAATGTGCGTTTATGGGAAGAAATTATTGGCCGCACGCAAAGCGGTCCCGTAAATATTACTCCCGCAGGTATTGAAGTGAGGTTTTAAATGGTTTCCCGGTGGCTGAAGTTATTGATTGTTATTTTACTGGTTTGTGTATTCAGTTCCTGCGATTTGAAAAGAAGTAATCCTCTTGATCCCAATGGGGATGGAGATGTTATAATCCCAGAACCGGTTACAGGTATCACTTATCATGCTAATTCGCTAAATCAAACTCCATGCTTCGTAACATTAACTTGGCAAGCTAACAATCCTTACAATACAGATGGCTATTATGTTTACAGGGGACTGGGCTACAATTCGTCTTTTGAATTAGTGGGTGATGTTTCCATCAATGAATTTACCCATAGCAGCACCAATGATCTAACTGTTCTTCCTGGTTATTACTGGTATCGGGTTTCTGCCTACAAAATTTATCCTGAAGGAAAACTGGAAGGGCGTAGATCAGAACCGATGTCCGTTTATATCCCTTAAATTATGCTATCCGAATTTTATACTTCCCAATTGAATGACAAGCAATTGGAAGTGGTAACAGATACCGAAAATCCTATTTTAGTCCTTGCGGGAGCGGGCTCAGGAAAAACCCGTTCTTTAATTTATCGCACTGCCTATTTAATTATGGAAAAAGGGGTTCACCCTTGGAATATTTTGGTAGTTACTTTCACCAATAAAGCGGCAAATGAACTGCAAAACCGTTTGGAAAAGTTACTGAACATTCCGATGCGGACATTATGGGTAGGAACTTTTCATTCTATCTGCTGTCGGATTTTGCGTTTTGAAAGCGCTCATTTACCCTTCCATTCCAATTTTTCCATTTACGATGAAGATACGCAGGCATCTTTGCTGAAGAAGATTTATAAAGAATATGGCTTTGATAAACAAAAATTCCCTGTGAACCGGATTTTACATCGCATTGGCAAATATAAAAACAAACTCCTTTTGCCAGAAGATATTAAAAACACTGATGAAGATAAAGACAGCGAATTTGGCACTTTTCTGAATATTTACCGCCTATATCAACAACAGTTGTTGCTCAATCAAGCGCTGGATTTTGACGATATTTTACTTTACACGGCAAAATTACTGATGTCCAATGAAATAGTGCGCGAAAAATACCGAGCTCAATTTCAATATGTAATGATTGATGAATATCAAGATACCAATACCGCTCAGTTTGAAATCGTGCATCAAATTGCCGGAGGACATCAAAAGGTATGTGTAGTCGGAGATGACGATCAAGCAATTTACAGTTTTCGAGGAGCCAGTTTACGCAATATTCTGGAATTTGAAAGGGACTATAAAAATGTGCACAGCATTCGCTTGGAGCAAAACTATCGAAGCACCGGCAGTATTTTATCTTTTGCCAATGCCATCATTGCCAATAATAGAAAAAGACACAGTAAAGAACTCTGGAGTGATCTTCCGGTAGGAGAAAAACCCATTCTTGCCATCTATGAAAATGAAATTGAAGAAGCGAATAAAACCACGGAAATAATTGCACAGCTACACAGTAAAGGAATTCCTTTTCATGAAATGGCTGTTTTATACAGAACCAATGCCCAATCCCGCGTATTTGAAAGTTCTTTGATTCAAGCCGAAATTCCTTACAGCATAGTGGGCGGAGTGCAATTTTACCAACGCAAAGAAATCAAAGACCTGCTGGCTTATTTATATGTGCTTGCCAATTTAAATGATAATGAATCCCTTTTACGCTGCATCAATGAGCCAGCACGCGGAATCGGACAAACCAGCATCAATAGAGTAATTACTTTTGCCAATAAAACCCGGATTTCTCTTTTCAGCGCCATTCAGAATGTAGAAGCAATAGAAGAATTGGGAAAATCGGCTAAAACTCGCATTAGCGATTTCTGCCAGTTAATGGAAAGATGGCATAGCAGTATTAACCAAAAACC
>JBDKSF010000033.1 GCA_039680785.1 Candidatus Cloacimonas sp. | reverse complement strand
CTTAAATTGTAGCTGGTTTGGGAAGTTCCTAATCCAACCCAGCCGTTGGAGGAAATTTTTACTTCGCTATAAGAAAAATCTCCATAACCAAAAGTGAATCCAATAGGGATGGCAGCGGAAAGTAAATCATCAGTTGAAATTGCTGCATCAGTCCCAGTAATTGGTGTGTAGGTTCCGGTGGTGGCATTGAAAGTATAATACTCTTCAATTGTCGCCCAGGACAAACACACCAGACAAATCATCACAAGTAGTAATGATAATTGTTTCATAATTATCTCCTTCTACCTATATATTTATTTAGGTTTTCTTAAGTTCAGCGTTTTTGAACCATAACTGATTATGGTTTGGAGTAATAATGGAATGCACTTTTTCTAAAAACCATTTTTTGCCGTTGGAGCTAAAACTAACGGTAAAACGACACACTATAGATAAAATTACACCTGTTTCAGCAATATTTTATTCATAAAAATTATTCCCAAATCTGTCAAGCAAGTTTTTTACTTTTTTAAAATTATTTTGCTTGCATCTGGTAAAGCACACTCTACTTATTAGGGGGTGACAAAATTGAATTTGTCACCCGTTATGGTTGCCGTGTTTTCTTTATGTTAAATTTTTTTCATTTTGGACTTTTTTCTTGCCACAAAAACCCAATAAAAAAAAATGGCAGAATGAAATAGATATGGAAAGGAGGTTCTTATGGTTCACATTTTTAAAGTAAGTGAGCAGCGTTTTGTTCAGGCATTAACAATGGATGAAGCATTTTGGATACATTTAGAGAACCCCTCGCCGGAAGAAATTGAGCATATCGTAAAGAAGTTCAATTTGGAAGATGATTTTATCACCGATCTTCAAGATGCGGATGAAAATGCCCGGGTAGAATGGGATGAAGGAGCTCTGTTAACTATTTTGCGAGTGCCCATTTATTATAAACACAGGTCGGCTAAGGTCTCTTTTGCTACCGCTCCTTTGGGTATAATTTCTACGGAAGATAAATTGATAACCGTTGCTTTTTACGAGAATGAAATCCTCACTCAATATCTGGAAGGAAAGCATAGGCCTTTCAATATTACTCAGCAGAGTTTCTTGCTCAATATCAACCTACGCACGGCTATCTATTTCTTGAAGTTTTTGAAAGAAATAAACCGGCGCAATAATCAGATCGAAGATGAACTGCATCAATCAATGCGGAATAAAGAACTTATTCGTCTGTTACGAATGGAAAAATCCCTCGTTTATTTCAATACTTCGTTAAAATCCAACGAGATTATTTTGGAGCGTTTACAAAGAACCCGCTGGTTGCTAAACGATCCTGATGCGGAAGATTTGATCGAAGATGTAATCATAGAAAATAAACAGGCGATAGAAATGGCAAATATTTACAGCAGCATTTTAAGCGGAATGATGGATGCCTTTGCTTCCATTATTTCTAATAACTTGAATGTGGTGATGAAGTTTTTAACTTCCATAACCATTATTATTTCTGTCCCTACACTTATTGTAAGCATATATGGAATGAATGTTCCCTTGCCATTTCAGGACAGTGGCTATGCTTTTACTTTAATAATGAGCGTAGCGCTGTTAATTTCTATTGTGCTGGTATTGATCTTTATTCACAAGAAATACTTTTAGTGATTTAGGGGAGCAAAAATGTTTTACTTAAGCGTAACAGATAGTTTTTCCGCAGCGCATCGTCTTAATGGTTATAAAGGTCCTTGCAGCAATATGCATGGGCACAATTTTAAAGTGCGGGTTTGTGTTCGGACAGAAAATCAGGACAAGATCGGAATGTCCATTGACTTTAGTTTTCTGAAGAAAATCCTCTCCCAAATTGTAAAAGAGCTCGATCATTGCTGTTTAAATGAAGTGGAAACACTAAAAGGCAAGAATCCCACTTCCGAAAACTTGGCTATCTATATCTATGAAAGTATGGCAAAAGCTCTGCAAGATAAATCCGTAAGTATCTATGAAGTTGAAATATGCGAATCAGAACGCAGCAGTGTGATATATAGAAATGATTAGATTTGTAGAGTCATTCTTTGTAAAAAGTGCCATAGAACCGGTTGATTATCCCGCTTCCGCTTATCCCGAATTTGCTTTTGCCGGCAGAAGCAATGTAGGTAAATCCACATTGATCAATTTGTTAACTAATCATAAAGGCCTTGCCAAGACATCTTCCACGCCGGGGAAAACGCGTTTACTCAATTTCTTTCTTATTCGTTATAAGATAGACGAAACTGATAGTTCGGGTTTTTTGCAGTTTACTGATTTACCGGGTTATGGTTTTGCGGATGTTAGCCAGGCAGAACAAGAAAAATGGCGTAGAATGATCAATAAATACTTTGAACAGCGTAAACAACTGCGTTCTTTGATCGTGCTCACGGATATTCGCCATCCTGCTGACAGTAAAGACATTATGCTGCTGGAAATGTTGCGTTTAAGAAATATAGATCATTGCATCGTGGCTACGAAAGCGGACAAAATTCCCAAAACTAAAATAGCCAAAACGGTTAAAGACCTCGCCAAAGGTCTGGGCTTAAAAGAGGAACCGATTTTTCCCGTTTCGGCACTTCAAAATACAGGACTGGAACCGCTTTATAACTGGATTCAAGGTAAGCTAAACTAAAATGCAAGCAACTAACAAGTTTGATCTCATCGTTGTGGGTGCAGGTCATTCTGGAATTGAAGCAGCTTTGGCAGCTGCAAAAAGAGGACTGCAAGTTGCCTTGTTTACAATCAAATTGGAAGCAATCGGTAGAATGAGTTGCAATCCTTCCATCGGGGGTCCCGCCAAAGGTCATTTGGCAAGAGAAATTGATGCTTTGGGAGGAGAAATAGGGAGGAGTGCAGACCTTTCCGGAATTCATTTTCGGTTGCTAAATAGAAGCAAAGGTCCGGCAGTTTGGGCTCCGCGTTCTCAGAATGATCGTCAACAATACCATTTGCTTATGCGCGAGGCAGTTGAAAAACAGCAAAATATCCATTTAATGGAAGCGATCATAGAGACCTTGATAGTGGAAAATGGCTGTGTAAAAGGAGTAATCAGTCAAATCGGGCGTAGCTATTTTGCTCCGAAGGTCATTCTGGCTACCGGCACTTTTTTAAAAGGTAAAATCCATATCGGGAAACTAAGTTACGCCGGAGGACGCAGTGGCGAACCTTCTGCCGAAGAACTTTCCGATTCCATCTCCGCTTTGGGGCTAAAAGTCCGCAGATTTAAGACGGGAACCCCTCCGCGAGTGGATTTGCGTTCTTTGAACTATAACAAGTTGGAAGAACAGCCCGGAGACGATAATCCCCAGGGCTTTTCTTTTTATCGTAACATTGAACTGCAAAATCTGGTTTCCTGTTATATAACGCACACTACGGAAGAGACCCATAAAATCATCAGAGCCAATTTAGCGGAATCGGCACTTTATTCTGGAATCATTAAAGGGATCGGGCCGCGATACTGTCCTTCCATTGAGGATAAGATTGTGAAATTTCCGCAAAGGGAAAGTCATCATATTTTTATTGAGCCCGAAGGTCTGCATACCTATGAAGGTTATGTAAATGGCATTTCCACTTCTTTGCCTGCAGAGATTCAGGAAAAAATCGTGCACAGTATTCCGGGTTTGGAAAGGGCAAGGATTTTGCGATATGCCTATGCCATTGAATATGATTTTGTGGATCCGACGGAAATAGACACTTCCCTGGAATGTAAAAAAATAAAGGGTTTATACCTGGCAGGACAAATTAATGGCACTTCCGGATATGAAGAAGCGGCAGCCCAAGGTCTTATAGCAGGTATAAATGCTTCTTTGGCTTTGGAAAATAAGGAACCGCTTATCTTAAAGCGCAGTGAAGCATATATCGGAGTTTTGATAGATGATCTTGTTACCCGGGGCACCAATGAACCATACCGAATGTTTACTTCGCGAGCTGAATATCGGTTACTTTTAAGACAGGACAATGCAGATGAGCGTTTGATGCCTATTGGTTACAAACTTGGATTGGTGGAAGAAAACCGTTGGCAGCAATTTGTCAAGATGAAGGAAATTTTACAGCGGGAACTAATATATTTGCAACAGCATAACTGCCTGTCCAAAGGTGACATAAAAGAACCGATTCGCTATGCGCAATTGTTAAAACGACCCGAAATTTCTTTTGCCGATCTTCCTCAATTCGGTTATCATATACCTGAAGATGTAAATGCCGATATCCAAAATCGCCTGGAACTGGAAATTAAATATGCCGGCTATTTAAATCGGATGGAAGAAGAAATTAAGCGGTTTAAAACAGCCGAATCCATTGCCATCCCTGCAGAAATGGATTATTATAGTGTTCCTTCCCTTGCCTACGAAGCCCGCGAAAAATTAAGTAAAATCCGACCCCAAAATATAGGCCAGGCAATGCGCATTCCGGGAATTAATTACAGTGATAGCGTTGCCTTGATGATTTGGCTGAAAAAAAATGCCCGACAGGAAGCAAAATGAATGTAATTGCCATTATTCCAGCTCGTTATGCCTCAACCCGTTTTCCGGGGAAGCCCTTGGCGAGGTTGAAAGGAAAACCGCTTATCCAGTATGTTTATGAACGCGTGCAAAATACGGGTTTATTTACTTCCGTTTGCGTAGCTACAGACAATTTAACCATTTTGGAGGCAGTTCAATCTTGCGGAGGGAGGGCTGTTTTAACTAAGGAAAATCATCTTAGCGGTTCCGATCGGATTGCGGAAGCATTACAATATTTTCCGGAGGCAGAATTGGTTATAAATGTTCAAGGGGATGAACCCTTAATTGAAAAAGAACCCTTGCAAAAGCTGATTGCTGTTTTTGAGGATAGCCAAGTGCAAATGGCAAGCTTGATTACTACTTTTACAGATTCTGAACTGCTTAATAACCCCAATATTGTGAAAGTGGTAACCGACAGACAAAATAATGCCCTCTATTTTTCTCGTTCAGCTATTCCTTTTAATCGGGATAACCTCTCTGATGTAACATACTATCGTCATATCGGAGTTTATGCTTATCTTCCGGATTGCTTGCAGAAATTTGTAGCTCTAAAGCAAGGAGAATTGGAAAAAATTGAAAATTTGGAACAGCTTAGAGCTCTGGAAAATGGGATTTCGATAAAAATGGTGGAAACGAATTATCAAGGCATCGGAATTGATACTCCCGCCGATTTGGCAACGGTAGAAAAACTGCTTTCATAACGATACATTTTAATTTTACCTATTAAATCATCAATGGAGAAGATAATGAATGGATACAAGCGATACCTGCTTTTTTGGGTTTTCATAGCTACTGCCTTATTTGCCAATGCGGTTCCGATAACTATTTTTCACACTAACGACACGCACGGAACCTATCTTCCCCAACCAACAAAATACGGCAAAATCGGTGGTTATTCCACTTTGGAATACTATCTGAATTTAGAAAGGGGAAAGGCAGTTAGGTCTTTATATTTGGATGCCGGAGATCAACAAACCGGCAGCATATTTGCCTCGCAGAAATATAATAATGCCATCGGGGGAGCGGTTATAGAGGTCTTCAACTTGCTCAATTTGGATTGTGCGACTTACGGAAATCACGAATTTGATTATTCCTTGGCAAATACAATCACATTAAGAGAACTGGCAAATTATCCTTTTATCAGCACTAATATTTTGGATGAGGATAATAAACCCTTGGGAGAAATGCCCTATAAAATATTCCAGCTGGATTCGCTAAAAGTAGGTGTTTTGGGCTTAACTTTAACCGAACTGCCGGAAAAAGTGAAAAGAGAAAATGTAACCGGATTAACCATTCTGCCTTATAAAGAGGCAATAGATAAATATATTGAAGCAGTAGATAAACAAAGTGATTTGCTTATTTTACTTACGCATAACGGTTTTGCGGCAGATTCGCTTTTGGCAACGGAATTGGATGACCGCGTGGATTTAATTATTGGAGGTCATTCTCACACAGTTATTTCCGAGCCGTGTAAAGTGAATGGAATTTATCTTGCCTCCACAGGCGCTTATTTAAATTATTTGGGAGAAATCAATCTGGAAGTGAAAAATGATCGCATCACTTCTTATGCAAGCCAGCTTATTCCACTTTTTGCACCGGAAAATTTACCGGAAACATCGCTAAACCAATTTGTGAACACAATGGCAGCAAATTTAAATAAGGAACTGGGAGAAGTTATAGCCACCATTCCTGAGGACTGGGTTCCCGATAAATTTAAGGAAACAACCGTCTCCAGATGGGCTGCCGAAGCATTAAAAAATGAATATTACGATGTTTATAAACCCGATTTGGCTATTATTAATAATGGAGGCATCCGCAAAGTTATTCCCGCGGGACCTGTTACCCTCAAAGATATGTATGAACTTTTTCCCTTTAATAATTATATAGTTCTGTTTTCCTGTTACGGAAAGGATTTATTGGCTATGGAGACACTTAATGAAGAAATTGCAATAAACAAACCCTATGATATATTGCAAACCAGTTCCACCCAATGGAAAAAGAAAAAACGCTTTTTTGGTTTGCTGAAATCTCAAGAGCACTATTATATAAATGGAAAACAAGTTGATCCGGATAAAATTTACCGGGTGGTCAGCTTTGATTATGTTTTAGGACAATGGGATAAATATTTGGGGTTTAAACCATTTGCTGTTCAAGAAACGGGTGACCTGTTCACCGAAGCGATGATCAGACAAATAAAAAAACAGTTCTCTCTCAGATAACACAGATTTCACAGATTTGTTTTCACGCAGATTACGCAGATTACGCAGATTAAAAATAGATAATAGGTCTGGGATGAACAGGATTTTTGGGATTTAAAGGATTCTTTTTTAGAAACCAGGATATTTACCGGTGGGAAAAAAAGGAGGGTTGACGTCCTCGTCAACCACAACAAACAAACTATCAAGCTTTCACAGAATTGATTGGGAACTATATAACTCGGTTGTCAGGGGAACGACGAGGACGTC
>JBDKSF010000032.1 GCA_039680785.1 Candidatus Cloacimonas sp. | reverse complement strand
CACATTATTTCATACAAGCTTGATTTATGTAGTTTCCGCTTTATTCCATACAAGCTTGATAGTTTGTTTGTTGTGGTTGACGAGGACGTCAACCCTCCAATATTTTTGCGCTGGGTTAAAACCCGTCGCTTAAATCTGTCGTCCCGCTGGGACTTTTTTCATTTTGTGTTTAATTTCGAGGGGCTTACGCCACCATCGCTATGATTGTGTCGCCCTCAGGGCTTCAAATCCTGGTTTCTAAAAAAATCCTCTAAATCCTATAATCCTTAAATCCTTGTTTCTAAAATTAAATCTGCGTAATCAGCGCAATCTGCGTGAAAATAAATCTGTGGAATCTGTATAATCTGTGAGAGGATAATCCAAAGGAAGAACGATATCTCGTCGTTCCCCTGACAACCGAGTTATCAAGTTTCCACATTATTTCATACAAGCTTGATTTATGTAGTTTCCGCTTTATTCCATACAAGCTTGATAGTTTGTTTGTTGTGGTTGACGAGGACATCAACCCTCCAATATTTTACCACCTTGTGAATATTCTTGTTTTTAAAATTAAATCTGCGTAATCTGCGTTATCTGCGTGAGAATAAATCTGCGCAATCTTTGAGAGAAGATAATCCAAAGGAAGAACGACATCTCGTCGTTCCCCTGACAACCGAGTTATCAAGTTTCCGCATTATTTCATACAAGCTTGATTTATGTAGTTTCCGCATTATTTCATACAAGCTTGATTTATGTAGTTTCCGCATTATTTTATAACAGCTTGATTTATATAGTTTCCGCATTATTTCATACAAGCTTGATAGTTTGTTTGTTGTGGTTGACGAGGACGTCAACCCTCCATTATTTCTATATCGTGTTCATATCCTGTTATCTTAAAAAATCCTCTAAATCCTATAATCCTTAAATCCTTGTTTCTAAAATTAAATCTGCGTAATCTGCGTTATCTGCGTGAGAACAAATCAGCGTAATCTGCGGGAAATCTTTTCTGTGGATTCGGTGGCAAAATAGCACAAAAACAAGGCATCTTCTTTTTTTGATTGACGAAAATGATCTCTTTGGCTAAAATGGAACGAAATTTGTATAACATATAGTAGAGATATAACCTTGGAGGTTAACAAAATGCTGCAAGGAACTTATGTTGCCCTGATTACGCCTTTCAAAAATGGCAGTATTGACTGGACTGCTTTGGAAAATTTAATTCAGTTTCATCTGGACAATGGAACTACGGGTATTGTCCTTTTAGGAACAACTGCTGAAACAAGCGCTCTGGCGTCCGATGAAAAAGACGCTTTATTGCGTTTTGCGTTGAAAAAAATAGCTGGAAAACTACCGGTGATAATTGGTACCGGAACCAATAACTTACATCAAACCTTAGCTTCCACCCAAAAAGCAAAAGAATTGGGAGCCGATTATGCTTTGATAATTACTCCCTATTACATTAAACCCACGCAAAAAGGTATGCTGGAATATTTTGGCACCATTGCCTCTAAAGTGGATATTCCGATTATTATTTATAATGTTCCCGGTAGAACGGGGGTAAATATGTCCGCAGCCACAACTGTTGAACTGGCGAGAAATTATCCCAATATTGCGGGATTAAAAGATGCCAGTGCAAATTTGGTGCAGACAACGCAAATTATTCGCGATGCCCCAGAGGATTTTTTTGTCTTGAGCGGAGAAGATGCTTTGAACTTTCCCATTATAGCCATTGGTGGCAAAGGAACCATTTCGGTAACTGCCAATGTAGCTCCCCGCTTGGTAAGTGAACATATCGCTACTTGTTTGAAAGGTGACTTGAACACGGCAGCCAAACAGCATCAATATTTGGCGCACTTAAATGAAATGATGTTTATTGAGACCAATCCTATTCCTGCCAAAGAGGCATTGGCTATGATGGGAAAAATAAATATAGAATTCCGCAGTCCTATGTGTCCTTTGTTGGATAACAATCGGGCTCTGCTAAAACAATGCCTGCAGGACTATAAACTGATCTAAGAGGTTAAAAAAAAATGAAACAACAGAAATTGCTCCACGGCTTTCAGCTGATTGAAAAGAAAGAAATTAAAGAGATAAAAATCACCGTTAACCACTATCAACATTTAAAAAGCGGCGCTGAACTTATCCACTATCAATGTGAAGATGATAACAAGGTCTTTATGATCGGGTTTAAAACCATCCCCGAAGATAATACCGGTTGCCCTCATATCTTGGAACATTCCGTCTTGAACGGCAGTAAAAACTTCCCGGCGAAAAGCACTTTTATGGAACTGATAAAAGGAAGTATGAACACTTTTATCAATGCTATGACCTTTCCCGATATGACTTGCTATCCCGTAGCCAGTACCAATAACAAGGATTTTGTAAACTTGATGCGAGTTTATTTGGATGCAGTGTTTTTCCCTAATATTTATAGAGAGCCCAATATCTTGCATCAGGAAGGTTGGCATCTGGAATTACTCTCTGAAGAGGATCCCCTGAACTATCGCGGTGTGGTTTACAACGAAATGAAGGGTGCTTTTTCCTCTCCCGAAAATAATATTAATCGCAAAAGCAAACAAGCCCAGTTTCCAGATACACCTTACGGTTTTGAAAGTGGTGGCGATCCGGAAGCAATACCTGAACTTACTTACGAAAAGTTCCTTGCCTTTCATAGCAAATATTATCACCCTGCCAATAGTAAAATTACCCTTTATGGAGATCTGGATATTGACCAGACCTTGCAAATCATAGATGAAGAATACTTATCCCAGTTTGAAAATAACGGACAAGCAGTGCAAATGCCCCTTCAAAAGCCCTTTAGCAAGGCCAAAACGCTGAGAATGGAAATTCCGGTGGAAGAGGGTAAAGATATTGAAGATCAATACTATCTCTCTATGAATTGGACTTATGGACAAATCACGGACAAATTCCTGCCTCAAGCATTAAAAGCATTAACGGAAATGCTGATGGATAGCCCCGCTTCACCTTTGAAAAAGGCAATTCAGGATTCCGGCTATGCAAAAGACAGCACTTTAACGGTAGATGAAGATATCCTGCAACCAACTATCTTTCTGGTGTGCAAACAAGTGAAAGAGGAAAATATAGAGCCCCTAACACAACTGATCAAAAAAGAACTGCAAAGAATAGTGAGAGAAGGTCTGGATAAAAAGCTGATTGAAGCAGTAATCAATAAAACGGAATTTTCTCTGCGCGAAGCTCAATTTAGATATTATCCCAAGGGCTTGATTTATGCCTTAAATTCACAAGCGCTTTGGATGCATAATGGTAACCCAATTGATAAACTTGCCTTTGAACCGATGCTGAAGGAATTGCGTCGCGGCTTGAAAGAACCATATTTTGAGGAACTGATCGAAAAGGTCTTGCTGAATAACAAACACTCCAGTCAGATAACCTTCGTTCCCGTCCCCGGATTGATTCAAAAAATGGAAGAGAAAACCGCTGAAAAACTGGCCGCTCTAAAAAAGAAAATGACTAAAAAAGAGATAGCAAACCTCATCGAATTTAATCATAAACTGGTGGAATGGCAACAGCAACCGGAAACAAAGGAAAATCTGGAAAAAATACCGATGCTTTCCCTGAAGGACTTAAATCCCGATGCCAAACCTTTTCTGACCGAGGCAGAAACATTGAATGACATTACTCTGTTGGAACATCCCGAAAGCACAAACGGCATTGTCTATTTCAAAGCATACTTCGATATTTGCCATTCAGAAGAAGAAGACCTACCCTGGATTGAACTTTACACCCAACTGGCTGACTGGCTGAACAGCGAAGGATATAACTATGCCAAACGCTCTACGGAAATTGATAGTAATACGGGTGGCATTTCTATGGATATTTCTTTGTATAATAGCTATCAGACCCCGGACGACATCTTACCCAAAATAGTTCTCCGCGGGAAAGCAGTTAAGGATAAATTTGGCAAATTGATGGAATTGGCTTCCGAATATGCTTTAAAACCACTTTTTGATGATCCCGAACGCTTAAAGGTTCTGTTGGCTGAATTAAAAGCTAAAAGCGAGGCAATGCTATCTTTCAGAGGACATGCAATTGCTCTGCAACGGATGCTGAAACCCTTATCTCAAATCTATCACTGGACGGATATCACTCACGGACTGGGTTATTATCATTTCCTGTGTAATTTGGTAAACAATATGGATTCAGGTATAGACGAAATTATGGATGAACTGAACTGGATAAAAAAGACCTTCTTCACTACCCATAATTTGATCCTCAGCATTACAACTGATGCGGAAAATATGCCGGCTGCGAAGAATGAACTGAATACTTTAATCAGTTCGGTCTCCACCGAGGCCTTTGCCCCCGTAGAAACCCATTTTGCCATTAAAGATTATAACGAAGGCATTTATGCTCCTATCCAGGTTCAATTTTGTGCAAAAGGAGGAAACTTTTTCCGCAAGGGCTATTCCTACAGCGGAAAACTAAAAGTGCTGAACAATATTTTACGCAATAACTACATATATCAAGAACTGCGCGTAAAAAGAGGCGCTTATGGCAATATGAGTGATTTCACCCTCGGCGGTTATGTATATTTCGTTTCTTACCGCGATCCGAACTTAAGAGAGACCCTGGAGGTCTATAATACCATCCCAGAGTTTTTAAGAAATTTTGATTGTGATAAAAGAGAATTTGATAAATACATCATCGGTGAAATTTCTCTGCTGGATTTTCCCTTAACTCCGGAAGCAACAGGTGAAAAAGCCGATGAGGATTTCATTACCGGTTTCACTTTTGAAGATAGACAGCAAATCCGCACTGAACTTCTCTCCACTAAAATAGAAGATATTCGCCATTATGCTGAGCTGATTGAAGCGGTTATGAGTAAAAATCACTATGCCGTTTTCGGCTCGGAAACCAAAGTAAAAGAAGCGGCAGACCTATTTGACGCCATAATTCCCGCTATAAAATAAAAATATCCCCGGCAAAGGGAGATGAAACAAAAGGATAAAAAGAAAACTGGTCGCTGGTCGGAAAGAATAAAGAATGTTAAATTGCCAGATCCGGATATTCTGGATGAGCTGAAAGACAAAGCTATATTCAAAACCGCCCGCATCGGCACAAAAGCAAGCCAATCATATAAAAGAGACCTGAACATTGTGCCGGGCAGAATTGTGGAAATTCAAAGTAACTATAGCTTTATAGTTGAAATAAACGGTAAGCTTTGCCCGGCAAAATTAAGCGGACGCTTGAAACAATTTTTGTATCAAAGTAATACCATTGCCGCCGTAGGTGATTTTGTGGAAGTTGATCTTTCCCTAAAGGGTGAAAACCGCATTGAAAATATCCTGCCTCGCCAGTCAGCTCTTATCCGTTATGGAACAGGTAGTTTCCAAAAAGAAATTATTCTGGCTGCCAATATTGATCAGGTTGTTATCACTTGTTCCTGCTTAAAACCGATATTTAAAGCGGGACTTGTAGATCGCTATCTTTGCATTGTCGCTCTGCAAGGTTTGAAACCGATTATCGTGATTAACAAGATTGACCTTTTGGAAGATACGGATGAGCTGGAAGAACAAACTAACTATTACAAAGAAAATGGGTTCATTCTGCTTTATACATCTGTAGTTAACGGCACAGGGATCAACGATTTGAAGGACTTGCTGAAAGATAAGGATTCTGTTTTTACAGGACACTCTGGAACTGGAAAGACCTCCATCATAAACTATTTGGAGCCGTCTTTACATCTTCTGACCGCGGAAGTAAGCGACTTCAATGAAAAAGGAAAGCATACCACTTCCCGGTCCATTTTACTTCCTTGGAGTTTTGGAGGTCACTTATTAGATACCCCCGGAATTAAAACCATCACTTTGCATAAAGAAAATAAAGAACAGATTCCCAGGGTCTTCCCCGGTTTTGAAAATCTGTTTAATAAATGCCGATTTCGTAATTGCAGCCATATTCAGGAAGAAGGATGCGCCGTTTTGGATGCAGTGGAAAAAGGCATTATTCCGTTTGAACGCTACGATAGCTATCAATATCTATATGGAAGTTTATAATGCAAAATTTTGCCGTTTACATCAACCCCGCTTTTAGCGATAAAAACAGCATCTATAAATTACTGGAGAAATTGAAGAACAATTCCGAGATCAATTTTTTCAGCATAGATAGCATACCCGATTTGCCCAAAGAGCTATTTAGACCTTTGCCTAAACCAATGAACCGCAAACAAATCGATTGCATCCTTGTATTCGGGGGCGATGGAACTATTTTGAACGCCAAGGACTTGGCTCTTTTAACCGGAGCTCCAATTTTAGGCATTAACTTAGGTTATCTGGGTTTTCTTTCCGAAAGCGTTTTACCGGAAATTGCCTCTTCCATCGAAAATTTGCAACAGGGAAAATACCGCCTGCTGCACAGAATGTTGATTAACTGTCGGTTGAAACGCAACGGAAAAATCATTTACGAAGCTTTGGCTTTAAATGATGCCGTCATTCACAAAGCAGCCAGCCCCGGTTTAATTCATATCAGAATCAAAGCCGAAGGCAGATATGTGTTTGATACTCGATGCGATGGAGTTATTGCTGCCACGCCCACTGGTTCAACCGCTTATTCACTTGCGGCAGGGGGACCGATTCTTGCTCCCGAAATGGAAGCAATTGTTCTTTCTCCCTTAAATCCTCATATTTTAGCCATCAGGCCAATGGTTTTCCCTTCCACTGAACATTTAACGATGAAGGTTTATGGTTTAAAGCAACCGGCAATGTTACAAATTGACGGTCAAAATTCCATACCTATTTTGGACGAAGATGAAATTTTGGTTACCGCTTCGGAGCGTAGCGTTTCCTTCATCAAACTTTCCAATCGCACTTTCTATCAAATCCTACGCCGAAAATTGAATTTGGGTAAATAATGCTCACTGAATTATACCTAAAAAACTATCTGATGCTACAAGAAACTCGTCTTTCATTTGATAAAGGGTTAAATGTAATCACCGGTGAAACGGGAGCGGGCAAATCCATTCTGGTTGGCTCCATTTCTCTTATTTTCGGAGATAATTTACCCGGTATTGAAGCATTTGATAAAGATCAGCCAATTTACCTGGAGGCAACTTTCAATACCCAGGACTCCGTAGAATTGAATGACTTCCTCTCTAAAAACGCCATAGAGACGGAAACGGAATTAATTGTCGCCAGGGAAATAAACCAGAGCGGCAAATCCAGCTATTTTATCAATGGCCGCAAAACAGGAGCTGCCTTCATCAGAGAGCTGAAAAGATATTTGATCGATTTTCATCATCAACGAGACCAGCAACTGCTACTTTCTTCTTCCTACCAACTTGATTTACTGGATGCTTATGCAGGACTGTTACCTCTCAGAGAGAGTTATGCCAGCCAGTTCAGAGAAGTGAAATCCACACTGAAAACCTTGCAGGAACTAAAAGCCAAAGCCAAAAATCAAAAAGAACTGAGCGATCTCTACCGCTTTCAATATGAAGAACTGGAAAATGCCAAACTACATATCAAAGAAGATGTAGAGCTCCAAAACGAATATGAATTGCTGTCTCGTTCTTTGGAAATAACGGAACTTTGCGATGAAATTAACACTGACCTGTTAGAAAAAGATAATAGCGTATTTGACATCGTAAATGGACATTTAAGCAAATTAAAACGCTATCAGCACTTAAGCCCCGAAATTAAAGTGTGTGCGGAAAATCTGGAGCAGGCATTGGAAGATTTGCAAGAAACAGCCAATCTGCTTTCCAATTACAGAGATAATCTTGATTACGATGCGCAGCGTCTGGAAAACATTCAAGCCCGGCTGGATTTATTAAACTCTCTGATTCACAAACATAAGGTTCGCAGCATAGAAGAACTGCTGATTCTATTTGAAGAAAGATCCGCTCAAATTGCTGCCCAGGACAAAAGCGAAAAAGAAATTGCCGCTCTCGAAAAACAATTGGAAAACTCCTATTCTTTACTGAAAATAAAAGGAGCGGAACTTTCTCTGAAAAGGCAAAAGGCAGCTCTGCAACTTAGCCAACAGCTCCAAACAAGTATCCGCGCCCTAAGTATTCCGGAAGGAATTTTAGAAATTAGGATTGACAAAAAAGCAGAGGATAATTTTTTAATATCAGATTATTTTTTTGCTGTTACGGAATGCGGAGAAGATACTGTGGAATTTCTTTTTTCCGCCAACCCTGGATTTGAAAAAAAATCCTTATCTTCCGTCGTCAGCGGAGGTGAATTATCCAGAATTCTTCTGGCAATAAAGCAAGTGCTGGCAGAACGGCTGGAGCCCAAGCTGATTATTTTGGACGAAATTGAAAGTGGTATTGGAGGAAAAACAGCAGAAAATGTGGCTGATTTTATTGCCTTGCTTTCCCAAAGACAGCAGATTTTGTGCATCACGCATTTAGCACAAATTGCTGCCCGCGCCGATAAACATTTGGCAATAGAAAAATTTACCCACGCCGAAAAAACGCTGGTCGCATTGCACGAGCTAAATTCCGAAGAGCGGTTAAAGGAAATTGCCAGAATGCTTTCCGGTTCTTTAAGCGCCAAAGCTCTTGCCCATGCAGCCGAATTATTAGATAAAATAACCAAAAGAGGTTAATATGCATAAAAGAACTAAACGCAGAGTGAAGGGAATAGCGATTTTCATCGTATTCTTGGCAGTTGCAGCTTCTATTTTTGAATGGCAAAATAATGCCGGTAAACATCCCACCTACGATCTCAAACCCGCACAAAATGATTATCGTGATCTTAAATTCGTTAATAAAGCTCAAATTTCTTTTGTTTCTCCCAATGTTACTAAAGCTCAAGCTGAAATAGAGAAAATTATTGCTGAATATTCCAATAAGCAGATTAGAAAGCAGAGTGAGACATCTTTTGGCGCATATATTTTCAGTGTTCCCCAACAAGACCTTCATTCCATAATCGAAAAATTAGGCAAGTTTGGCACCATCGCTTCCAAAACGGAACAGGTGGATACTTCCTTGGTTAATTTGGATTACGAAAGTGAACTTGCCCGCTTACAAGGTTACGAAAGAGAACAGGCAGACCTCAATAATGTTCGTTTTCCCACAGACGCTCAAAATCGACGCAAGGAAGAATTACATTCACTGATCCAAAGCACTCGTTCCAATTTGGATAAGCTGAAAGATGCTCAAAGCGTTCTTCTGTATGTATCTTTGGTTCCACAACAGAAAACTGCTTCCTGGGAAGTTACGCTTTCTATTTTGGCGGTTAATTTCTTCAGTTGGTTAATTGTTTTTGCCGTGGGAGCCGTGCTTGTTTATTTTGGAACCCGTTTACTAATGTATTTCCTGGCTGCTTTAGGAATAAAAGGAAATAGTTCCGGAGGATTAGGTGGTTCTTACAATTACGGTGGCTACGGAAATTATTATAACCGTTATTATAGCCGTTATGGTTATGGAAAAGGAAAGCGAAAAGTAAAAAGAATATATAAAGACAAACGCTCTACACCTGATTCCGATAGCGAAGAAGATGAAACACCAGAAAAAGGAAGTTAAAGTATGGAACTTTTACCTTGGCAAATTTGGATGATTTTAGGCATCGGCTTCATCATCATAGAGATATTTGATCCTGCCTTTTTCTTTTTCTCTTTGGGGATTGGAGCAATCATCACTTCCCTCCTCTCTCTAATTCCTTTTTTGGGAAACAGTGTTCCACTCCAGATTCTCATTTTTGCCATTTTAAGTTTTATTGCTTTTCTTTTTATGCGCAAGCTGGGAAAGAAAGTCCTGTCCAATCCTGGTAGCAATACCAATGTTTATGCTTTAAAAGGTAAAAATGGATTTGTCACCAAAGAAATTCCCGCCGAAGGAAAAGGTTATGTAAAAATCGGAGGTGAGGAATGGCCTGCCATAGAAACAGACCAAAAAGCAGTAGAAGTTGGCGCTAAAATAATCGTAGAAGGAATCGAAGGTAATAAAGTCATCGTTAAAAAAATCCCGTAACTCCTTTCTTTTTCTTCACCTATTTTCCATCTGAACTATGGTTATGTGTGAGAACCTTTCCCTATGCGTAATCTGCATAATCTATTGGAGCCCTTACTTTTTTTCTATCTGTGTGATCTGTGCTATCTGTGAAAGCCCCTTTCCCCAATCACAAAATTCAGCAATCGGGCATCTTTCGCATTGGGGTTTACGCGGAGTGCACAGATTTTGTCCAAAGGCAACCACATAAGAATTAAAATTAAGCCAGTATTTTACCGGTAATTTTTCCCGCAGAGCCATTTCCGTTTCCAACGGGGTCTTGGTTTGCACATAGCCCCAGCGATTACAAATTCTATGCACATGAACATCCACACAAATGGCTGGTTTATGAAAAGCCACGGCTCTAACCAAGTTTGCCGTTTTTCTTCCCACCCCGGGCAGTAACAGCAGATCGTCTATTGCATCCGGAATTTTGCCGTTGAATTTTTCTTGCAGCGCTTTGGGCAGTTCTTTCAGATGTTTGGTTTTTACTCTGTGAAAGCCAACGGGGGTAATCAATTGATCCAATTCCGCATAGGATATTTTTTCCAAGTCCTCCGCATTATGCACTATTTGAAATAATTTTTCCGCGGCCTTAGCGGTTGTTTCATCTTTGGTTCTGGCGCTTAAAATGGTCGTCACCAGAACCTTGAAAGGATCTTCCGTTTTAATTTGGATTAGATCTACAATCGGTGTTTTTACGCTGTGGAAGTGTTTTTCCAAGCGTTCAATCACGCTTTCCAGATCGCGCGTGTCCATAATCTTCTCCTTCTTAAATTACCAATATTTTTTACTATGGCAAAAGCACAAGACAGGTATGCCAATTTTTTCTTACCCTCGTTTTGCGTGACCAATCAGAATTTGCCACCCTAAAAGTGACAAAAAGACATTTGTCACCCCCTATTATATAGAGGGCAGAAAAAAGTTATTGCCTAAAAATTGGCTTTCATAAACTTTGTCAACTTGAAAGGAGAAATGTATGTGTGGACGCTTTGCGCAGGTGATCGGACATAAAGAACTAAAGAGATTAACCGACGAACTAAAAATTAAGGAAACCACAGACCAGATTGAAATTAACTACAATGTAGCTCCTACGAATATGGTAGCAGCCATTGTAGCTAAAGATGCCATTCGTTATGTGGGTTTTTTCCGTTGGGGGTTAATTCCTTCCTGGTCCAAAACAATTCCGAGCCAAGCGCTTATCAATGTTCGGAAAGAAACCATTATGGAAAAGCCAAGTTTCAAAGCGTCTTTTAACAGAAGGCGTTGCCTGGTTCCGGCCAATGGTTTTTACGAATGGCGTAAAAATGATAAGCAGCCCTTTTTTGTGCAAGCCGCCCATTCTGATTTGATTTATCTGGCAGCGATTTATGATACTTGGTCTGCGCCGGATGGCAGCTTTATTCCTTCTTTGGGAATCATAACCACGGCAGCGGATAAATATATCCAGCCCTTACATAACAGGATGCCGCTATTGCTTCCTCCTTCCCTGTCTGATTTATGGCTGAATCCCCACGCTCAAAATCCTGATGACTTAAGGGCTTTGCTATCCCCGGCTCCCGAAATTGAGCTAAATGTTTACCCAGTGGATAAAAGAATAAACAATCCCCAAAGCAACGATTCAGATTGCTTAAAACCAATTCAACTGCCTTCCGCAAGTAATAATTTTAATTTAGGATAATTATGGAAAATATAAGACAGCACATTTTAGTGGTAGATGACGACATCGCCATTCTGGATTGCATCCGCATGAGCTTGAAAAAAGATATTTCTTGCCAGTTAACTACCACCAGCGATTCTCTCGAAGCATTGGATTTGATCAAAAACAACACTTACAATTTAGTGATAGCGGATATCAATATGCCCAATCTTTCCGGTTTTGAATTGTTAGAATACATTGGTAAATTAAGTCCTAATACGCCTGTAATTCTGATCACCGGTTCTACGGAATCCGATAATTTGCGTTCCGCCATTCAATTAGGAGCTTCGGACATCCTGCGTAAACCCTTTGTTTTATCCGATTTGCATATAGCGGTCAATCAAGCCCTACAGAAAAACAATCTGTTGCTGCAAAATGAAATGTATCGAACGCACTTGGAACATCTCGTTCAGCAGCGCACCAAAGAAGTTTTTGAAGCTAAAAGTAAGCTGGAAAAGAACTATCTAAACACAATCCATGCAATGGTAAATGCCATGGAAGCCAGTGATGAATATATTCGAGGTCATTCTGAAAGGGTAACTTTGCTAAGTATTATGATGGGCAAATTTATGGGCTTGGATTCCGAGCAATTAAAACTTTTACGCATTGGCGCTTTGCTTCACGATTTGGGTAAATTAGGCATCTACGACACTATTCTGAATAAAAAGGAAGCATTGACCAAAGGCGAATATGAAATGATTAAACAGCACCCCGTCATCGGAGCGGACATTATTCGTCCCATTGGTTTGCCCGATACTGTGTATAAAATTATTTTGCAACATCATGAATGGTTTGGGGGAAGTGGTTATCCTTACGGTCTTGCCGGCAATAATATTTCACCTTTGGCAAGAATCGTTACGGTTGCTGATTCTTATGATGCGATGACCAGTAAACGAGCATACCGTAAAAATCTGGAGCCCAAAGCCGCCAGAAAGGAAGTGATGGATAAAGTAGGCGTTCAATTTGATCCGGAATTTGCCAAGTTATTTTTCAACAAGTTCTACGATATAATTGAGCCCCTAAATGATGCCCCCGCCACTTCCAATTTGCTTTCCGAACTTATATAGTTATTTTAGTATTAAGAGAAGGAGATAATATGGTTCAAATTATTAGTGCAGCTGAAGCAGCCGCAATGATCAAAACCGATCACAGAGTTGCCATCGGTGGTTTTTTAGCGGTTGGAGCCCCGGAAACTATCATAGACGCTATGGTGGAAAACGGTAATAGAGATTTACATATAATCGTCATTGCTTCGGACTGGGAAGACAGAGGCGTGGGAAAATTAGTCGTTAACCGGATGGTTAAAAGCGCACAGGTCTCTCATATGGGAACCAATAAAGCCATTCAAGCTCAAATGAATAACGGCGAAATTGAAATTGAACTTGTCCCCCAGGGAACGCTAATGGAAAGAGTTCGCGCCTTCGGAGCCGGATTGGGAGGTGTTTTAACCCCCACCGGATTGGGCACAATCGTAGCTGAAGGCAAGCAGATAATCAATATCGAAGGCAAGGATTATCTTTTGGAAACCGCCATCCCCAGTGATTTTGCCCTCATCAAAGCTCATAAAGCAGATAAACTGGGCAATTTAACTTACCGCAAAACAGCTCGTAACAGCAATCCCATTATGGCTATGGCGGGTAAAATCACTATTGCGGAAGTGGATGAAATTGTGGAAATCGGCGAGCTTGATCCAGAAGAAATTATAACTCCCGGCGTTTTTGTAAATTATCTTGTTTTGGCAAAGGAGAATTAAAATGGCTATGGATAAAAGAGCTATGATTGGTGCACGCATCGCCAGAGAATTTAAAGACGGCGATTATGTAAACCTGGGAATTGGCCTGCCCACCGAAGCTGCCAACTATATTCCCGAAGGAATTCAGGTTATTTTCCAATCGGAAAATGGACTTTTAGGCGCCGGACCCAAACCCCCAGAAGGCAAGGAAGATAAAGATATGATCAATGCCGGAGGAGGATATATCACTTGCCTGCCAGGAGCCAGTTTTTTTGATTCCGCCACCTCGTTTGCCATTATTCGCGGCGGGCATATCGATGCCACCGTTTTAGGAGCCCTGCAAGTTGATCAAGAAGGCAATTTAGCCAACTGGTTAATTCCGGGCAAAATGGTTCCCGGTATGGGTGGAGCAATGGATTTGGTGACAGGAGCCCGAAAAGTTATCGTCGCAATGGAGCATTGTGATAAATATGGCAATTCCAAAATCTTGAAACAATGCACTTTGCCTCTCACCGCCAAAGGAAAAGTGAATCTTATCATCACCGATATGGCAGTTATGGAGGTCTCTCCGGAAGGGCTTTTATTATTAGAAATTGCCGAAGGACTTTCCATAGACGAAGTGGTGAATGCCACCGAAGCGGAATTGATTATTCCCGAAAGAGTCAATACCTTCTAAACGGACGCCATTTTTTACTTTTACAGCCATTCCCTTCGTTTGCGGAGAAAGAATGGCTGTTTTTTTTGCTTTCCTTTTCACTTTTTGGAGCTCTCTCTCCCTGCTCGCTTCCCTAATGCCTCTCCTCCTCCTCTCCTCCTTTACGCCTCGTTGAGGTTGAGCGAAAGAGGAGAGGATGAGGAGTGGCAAGCAAGTTGTGAGGCGTCCTGAAAAAATTGGAAAATTGTGTAGATGGAGGATGCCGCTCCTCCGCAAATTGTGTAGACAGAGGACGCTGTTCCTTCGGCTACACTACATAGTTCTCAACCAGATATCTGTCATCCTTGCCGATTTCCACTTTTAGATAAATGCCATCCTCTTGATAGTCCTCATTTAGAATGTCGGCTATTGCGTGCAGTTTGGAAACCAAAGCAGTTTTTTCGTAAGGTATTTTCAGATAAACAATTCGGTTTCCCAATAAAATTTCTTCCACTTTGGCAAGCAAATTATCGATATTTTTACCCTGCAGAGCTGAAATCATAATACTTTCCGGATAGTGTGTCTTCACGATGGAGGACATTAAAACATCCACTTGGTCGGCTTTGTTGAAGACCACTATTTGCGGAATATTTTCCGCCCCAATTTGCTGTAAAACGGAGTTTACCTGCTGAATGTAATATTCAAAGCGTGCATCGGAAACATCTACAATGTGCAAAAGCAAATCGGCATCCTGAACTTCCATCAGAGTTGCCTTAAAAGAAGCAACCAAATGATGAGGCAACTTCGAAATGAAGCCAACCGTATCAGAAATGACTGCCGGATAGCCAGTGGAAAGTTTTAATTGACGCGTAGTGGAATCCAAAGTGGCAAAAAGTTTATCGTCAACTAACACATTTGCCTGCGTTAACTGATTGAAAAGAGTTGATTTCCCGGCATTGGTATAGCCCACCAAACAAATTTTACGGGATTTTTTCCGCTGTTTGCGTTGGGTTTCTTTCTGATGCTGGATATTTTCAATGGCAGTGTTGATTTTGCGGATTTTATCTTTGATGAGGCGACGGTCTATTTCAATTTGTTTTTCTCCCATACCTCTGGTTGCCGTTCCCCCTGTATTTCTAACTCCGCCGCGTTCTTTGTCAAAATGTTCCCATAATCTTTTTAAGCGGGGCAATTGATATTCCAATTCTGCCAAACGAACTTGTAATTTGGCTTCCTTTGTTTTGGCATTATGGTGAAAGATGTTTAGGATAACTTCGGTGCGGTCGATAACTTTTATCTGAAATTCATTTTCCATATTTCTTGCTTGTGAAGGGCTAAGTTCATCGTTCACAATAAGTAAATCCGCCTTTGCCTGAAGCATTTTTTGGCTGAGCTCGGTTAAAAAACCCTTGCCAAAGTAGGTAGCTCTATCGGGAGCAGTTCTTCTTTGACGATAAGCCCCCAAAACATCTATGCTGGCTGTTTCCGCTAAGCGTTCCAGTTCATTTAACGATTCTTCAATGTCTTTGTCTGTCTCGGAAGGCGTTCCCAAAGCAGCTATAAAAGCCGTCTGTTCTGTTTTTTCGGTTTCTTCCCAGACCTCTGGTTCCAGTTCATATTCTTCCATTCCTGAGTAATTTTCGTGTTCCATAATGGTTTTTATCCTTAATTATGAGGTGTTAATATAGTTCCCCTCCCCCCTATTTTCCCGGGGGAACTATCATAAATTTCTATATTGTAATAAATAACGGCAAGACAATCTCGCCCATAATCACCGTGAAAATAACTATGCATCAAATTTACATATTGACAGGCATTCTTTTCATAGCTGCTTAAATTGGGGTCATTGGGATGGATGATGCGGGCAATTTGCTTAATCTTGAAAGTGGGAATATCCAGAAAAACAGTAACGCAAGCAGGATTGGTCATCTGATTTAAAAAGGTCTGCGTAGTAAATTCGGGGGTGGAATATAGTTCCAGAGAAATGAGACGATCGGGGGCAAAAATATCCTCCGCATTGGTATAAAGTGAATCTAAAATTTTCAGCTTTGTATTCAGGTCTTCATTGATAGTTGCCTTTAGCAGGTCTGTAATTTCGCTAAGTTTTTCCGCTTTCGGTAAAAAACCCATACCTTTAACAGCATTATTGAGCTTAAACTTACTATCCTGTCTGGCTGTTCCGTAAGTTGCCACAATGCCATTATGGGGTCCGGATAAAGGTGGAGTGCGAGTTGCTTGCGGTCCTTTTTCACTCATTTCTTGAATAATATTTAGATATTCCAGCCGTTTTTCTTTGTTCCATTGCCAAAATGCAGTCGGAAAACTAACTAAGCTATATTCTTGCCATTTGCCATCCACTTTGGCTTGTAACCTATTTGCGTTTTCCGCTGGGGGCTTAACGGTTTTTTGCACACAGTAATTATCCTGCCAAAAATTCATCGCCTTATCCTCTTTTGCAGATAGGAGAAACCCACTGCCGATAATTAATAGAACAATAAATAATGCTTCTTTCTTCATCTTCCTTTCCTTTTGCTAATGTTTCCTAAAAACACGCTGCCTCGTTTATATTAGATATAATAACTCATCTTGAGATAAAAAGCAAATAACATAATAAGAAACAAGCCCTCGATTCGAATCCACACATCCTTTTAAAATTAAAAAACTTGACAAGGATTGACAAGATGAAAACAATACAAGTGGTCGTTAGATATTATATAGAGTGTAGAACTGAGGATAATTGGAATGTCCTCAAATAACCTTTGAAACAATGAGTTGGATTTTGCGCCAACATTTGGAACTCAGTTTTAAAAAAGTCAGATGTATAAAGAACAAATCAGGTAGAAAGAATGATGAAAAAGTATTGGTTTTGCCTATTCTATCTATTGCTTATGATTGTCCCATTGCTGGGAATACCTTTTGAGCAAACAGAGGAATACACCCAAAAGCAAGCAATTTTAAACGAACGGGCGGCAAGATTCAAAGCCGAAACAGGTTTTGAGGGAGATATCGGTTATAATTATCAGTATATGACCTTCTCCAACATATTCGGAAATTTTAGAGACATAGTTATAACAGCACCCCAAGATACCGTTTATATGAGCCAGGTCTTTGATCGGGTTTTTGCCAAAGTAAAGCCCTATATATCTGCACAAGAAGGGCAGCTGTTCAAAGGAAAGACATCAAGCAACACTTACATAACAAGAGTCAGATATCAACAAATTGTGAATGGCTATCCAGTATTTGGAGCTGGGTCACTTAAAATAAGCTATAATTACCAAGTAAAACAACTCAGTATCAATAACTCAACAGTGTGTATACCAGATGATTATATTATGCCAATACTTACAAACGAGGATGCAATCAAAATCTACGCTAACGCTGTACCTGAGGATGAACTGCTAAATCTCTTCTCGAACAGATCCCCTAAGTTTGAACTCGGTTATTGCAACATCAATGAATATAAGCTCGATATAGATCCTGAATATCGTTTGTGTTGGGTAGGTGGCTCTGAAAGAAAGCTGGTTATTGATGCAGTTTCAGGAGAAGTATATGTTAACGAAATGGCTGTCGTACATGACATTACTGTTAATGTAAATGGAACAGCTTATTAGATTCAGACAACAACGGTAACCTGGAAGCATCAAACAGAGCTTTTTTTGATACCAGAGTATTTCTATAATATTCTCATGAAAAATCAACACCATCGAATCAGTTAATAATAGATAAGGCCTATTCAGACAGGGGGTCTTAATTTTACACCCCAGGTAATCAGTGCCTGGGTATCCAACCTTCAAGATGGACAAATCAACCTATCACATTATCAATAAATATGATATGGCATTGTTAGGGAATTTGTTGGGACTTGGACATTTGAAGTTTTCAGTGAAGGTCTATATCTGAAAACTTTTGCTTGACAGCGCTATTCATTTTTATTTAATGAGATTTATTAAAATTTAGAGGCAGGAAGGAAGTTAGCGCTATGGAACTAATTACAGAACCACTCAAGTTTCCCTCTGATTGCAATATTATTCTGGGTCAAAGTCATTTTATTAAGACCGTGGAAGATTTATATGAAGCACTTGTTACCAGCGTTCCCAATATTAAATTCGGTTTGGCATTTTGTGAATCCTCAGGCCCTTGCTTAATTCGTAAAGAAGGCAATGATAATGAGCTGATAGAAATTGCTGCGGAAAATATGTTTCGTTTAGGCGCAGGTCACAGCTTTTTGATTATTTTGCAAAATGCTTTCCCTATTAATGTCCTACCGGCAATTAAACGCTGCCAGGAAGTAGTTAATATTTTTTGTGCCACAGCCAATCCGGTGGAAGTAATTTTAGCTAAAACAAAACAAGGAAGCGGAATATTGGGCGTAATAGATGGTTCTTCGCCCAAAGGAATTGAACTGGATACAGATGTGGCTCATCGGAAAAAATTTTTGCTGGATATAGGATATAAACGCTAAACTAATGATTCGAACTTTTATTGCACTGGAGCTTCCGAACCAATTGAAAAAGGAGCTGGAAAATATAATTACGCACTATGCAAGAGTTACCTCTGTTGGCGTAAATTGGGTGAAGCCGGAAAATCTACATCTCACTTTGCTTTTTATTGGTGATGTTCAACCCGCTCAGCTTGCTGAAATTGAAGAAGCGCTAACCAAGCAACTAATTGATTTTCCCGCTTTCAATTTTACGCCTGAGGGCTTGGAATTTTTCCCTGCCATCAATCCCCATCTCTTATGGCTGAAACTTTCCAGCCCCAATAATGATATTTTCAAGCTAAACAGACACATTGGCAGAGAACTATCCGCACAAGGAATTTTATCCGATAACAAAGCCATAAAACTACATATCACGCTGGCTCGCTTAAAAATAAACTTAGCGCCGGAACTGGAAAGAGAAATAATGAGCCAAAATATTATACGGACTCCTCTCTTATTTGATACCGTGTGCCTGTATAAAAGTCAACTAATGCCGGAAGGACCCAAATATACTATACTAAATAAACATAATTTATTATCAGCCGGAGGTTAAATGCTGGATAAAAACAAAGATGCCGCCTTGAAAACGGCAATTTCGCAACTGGAAAAAAAATACGGAGTGGGAACTCTGATGCGCTTGGGAGATAAACCCCATCAGGTAGTGGATGTAATTCCAACGGGAGCACTAAATCTGGATATTGCTTTAGGAATTGGAGGCATCCCAAAAGGGAGAATAACGGAAATATATGGAGCTGAAGCATCAGGTAAAACTACCCTTGCTTTGCATATAGCTTCTGAATGTCAAATACAGGGTGGAACGGTGGCTTTCATTGATGTGGAACATGCGCTTGATCCGGCTTATGCCAAACGCTTAGGGGTGGAAATTGACAACCTTTTGCTGTCTCAACCCGATGGAGGTGAACAGGCATTGGAAATAACGGAAACTTTGGTGCGCAGTTCTGCGGTGGATTTAATTATCATAGATTCCGTAGCCGCTTTGGTTCCCAAACAGGAAATTGAAGGTGAAATGGGAGATAGCCATGTGGGCTTACAAGCACGACTTATGAGCCAGGCATTGCGAAAATTGACTGCCATCGTTTCCAAAAGCAATACTGCCGTAATTTTCATCAATCAAACCCGGATGAAGATTGGAGCAACACCCTATATGAATCCGGAAACTACAACCGGTGGAGTAGCCCTAAAATTCTATTCTTCCGTGCGTCTGGAGGTGAGGCATATAGGTCAGATAAAAGATGTGGGCTCAGATACTCAAGTAATTGGAACCCGCACCAGAGTTAAAGTAGTTAAAAACAAATTTGCCCCTCCGTTTAAAACAGTGGAATTTCCGATTATTTTCGGACAAGGAATATCCAAACTGGATATCATTCTGGATATGGCAGTGCAACAGGATATCATTAAAAAAAGCGGTTCTTGGTTCTCTTATCAAGACCTCAAACTTGCCCAAGGTGCGGATAAAACCAAACTCTATTTAACGGAAAATCCCCAACTGCTGAATGAAATTGAAACCAAACTGAGGGAAAAAATAAAACCGGAAGATTTTACTCCTCCTGCAGAAGAAAATGATTCTCAAGATAACGAAGAAAGCTGAAAACGATAAAAAAAACCTAATCTATATTGACAATCAAATCAGGGGGATTCTTCCCGATAGAATCCTCCTGCCTCTTTACCCTGTTCCATATTCAGGAGAAATTAACGCTGACCAAGCAAAAGATTTGATCTTGTTGCTTGAACATCAAGCACGACAGCAACTGCTGAAATATTTGAATGATAGAGAACACAGTTCGCTCGAATGCCGTCAATTTCTAAGCTGTAAAATGTATCCTATCACTATAATTGAACCCCTGCTGGAAGAATTCTGCGCCAAAAAGTACATCGATGACGGCAGATATGTAGAAATCTTGATTAGTTCACTTATCTCCCGCAAAAAAAGCAAACGGGAAATAATGCAGAAGTTAAAAGAAACCCGCCTGCCATCTGAACTTTGGGAAGAGGCATTGAACAAACTATACAACCCGGAAGAAGCCCTGGAAAATCTAACCCATCAAATTATCAAACTGCGTCTCCGTTATCGGGAATTGCCCGAAAGCAAACAAAAAGAAAAAGTGTTCGCTTCTCTCTATAGAAAAGGGTTTAATTTGGATGATATCCATACTGCCTGGGAGGTAACCAAAAAATGAGCTAATTTCCAACGCTACTCTCGTAAATTTTAGATAATTAGGAATCATAATTGCTTAACAAAAAGACGGTAAATTGAGTGTTTTTTTACTCTATTTTGATGTTATAGTGTGTTTTATTTAAAACCGGCTGTAAACAATGTGTTTATGCCGATGGTGAGGTAAAAAAAATAATATGGTATATCCATAAAGGAGTATCCAATGAAACACCATATTTTCTTAGCCATAATATTCTTGTTGCTAACAGGAGGAATGCTTTCCGCTCAAACCCTGGTAAGCATCGGAAATGGAGCCACAGTTAATACTACAACTGGAGTTCCTACACCTTATGGAACATATTACAAGAATTTCCATCAGCAGTTTTTAATACTGGCATCTGAACTTAATGACGCTGGTGGAGGAGCTGGCAATATCACATCTATTGCCTTTAATGTAAGTGTGCTAAATACTTGTAGTCCAATGCCGAACTACACTATCAAGCTAAAACAAACTACTCAAACAACCTTTACTACTACTTTTGAGGTAGGGGACTATACTACCGTTTGGAGTGCACCGGAATTTATGCCGGTAGTGGGTTGGAATATTCATACTTTCACTACCCCTTATAACTGGGATGGTTCTTCCAACCTTATTGTAGATATTATTACCACTCTAATTCCCGGAAATTATACTCAAAATGCCTCTTGCTTCTATTCCACCACTACTTTCAACAGTTCTCTTCGCTATCAAAGTGATAGTACAGATGCTTCTACATCCCTTACTGGAACTGTATCTACTAACCGCTCCAATATACAATTTGTTATGGCTCCTCTTATAGTAACCAATCCTCCCAATCCGGCAATGTTGATTTCTCCTGCCAATGGAGCCACCCTTGTTAATCCTGATGTAAATTTAAATTGGAATAGCGGTGGAGGCGCTCCCTCAGGGTTTAAACTCTCTTTGGGAACCAATAATCCGCCTACCAACATATTGAACAATCAAGATTTGGGTTTGGTTACCACTTACAATCCCCCTCAGGATTTTGATCTTAACACTACCTACTATTGGAAAGTAACTCCTTATAACGCTATAGGAGATGCAGTAAATTGTCCCGTGTGGAGTTTTACTACTCACCCGGCACCAATTGTAACTCAACTTCCCTATCTGCAAAACTTCGATATCTCAGTTATTCCTCCCGTTTTACCTTATGACTGGACAAGCATCGTGCAGGCATCCGTAACTACTGCCTATGTAGATACTTATGTTTCTACAACTTATGCTCATAGCCAACCAAACTGTGTCCGTCTTTATAATTCTACGGATGCCAATGCTACGGTTATGTTGGTAGCTCCGGTTATTGGAGATGCTCTTGATCCTCATTCGGTCAGAATTAAATTTTGGGCTCGTTCCAGTAGCGCCGGCTATCCTCTTTCCGTAGGGGTCTTAACTAATCAAACCGATCCAACCACTTATCAGGAAGTGCAAAATATAGCTCTTACCGCTACCTTAGCTGAATATGTGGTTGATTTGACTACTTACACAGGAACCGGACGCTATATTGCTTTCAAACATGGACTGGGTGGAACAAGCCGCACTTTGTATCTGGATGATATCAGCTTGGAATTAATTGCTCCTAACGATTTGGCTGCCCTTTCTATAACCGGAAATGTTACTCCCAGCGTAGGCAACGCTTCGAACTATACAGTAACAGTTAAAAATTGGGGAACTGCCACCCAAACTAACTACACAGTTAAGCTAATGAGCGGTAATACAGAATTGGCAAGCGTTCCCGGACAATCAATTACTCCTGGATCTACTATGTCTGTAGTTGTAACCTGGACGCCTACTGCGGAAGGACCGATGAGCATTTATGGAAAAGTTGTCCTTACCGGTGATGTAAATTCTGTTAACGATAATTCACCCGTTTTGAATATTTCCGTTATGCCTCCAGGAGCCACTGTAGTAACTATTGGAGAGGGTAATCTTGCTGAGGGCGTGCCCTGGGAATTTTTCTACAAAAACAGCTTGTTCCAAACCCTGTATTACCAGGATGAACTTGGAGTAATGGGGAATATAACCGCGATTACTTTCTACAATAACTTTGTCACCAATTTAACTGATAAACCTGTTAAACTGTGGCTCGGAACAACTGATTTGGCTGATCTTAGTGCGGGCTGGATTTTGAATGGTTTAACTTTGGTTTATGATGGCACCCTTAACTTTCCCAGCGGAGAAAATACCATTGTAGTTCCACTGCAAACACCTTATCTCTATACAGGTGGTAACCTGGTTCTCTATGCAAATAGACCTATGGATACACAGTATTTTAGCAGCAGTGATAATTTCAGAGCTCAGACAATTGGCACTACCCGTGCTCGTAAACTTATGTCAGATACAGTTACTTACGATCCTTTGAACCCTTCTGCCACCGGAACCCTTTCCGGAACATTTCCAATGACCTCATTTACTTTTGTGGTAACGGGAATGGGTTCTTTAAGCGGAACTGTTACCAGTGGCGGTTCGCCTGTTGCCGATGTGTTGATTCAAGTGAGCAATGCCAATTATAATTACACTCGCATTACCTCTGCAACGGGACAATACACTTTTGCGTATTTACCGATTGGAACATATACCGTTACTGCTTCTAAGCTGGGTTATGAAACGCAGACAGTGAATGTAACCATTATGGAAAACCAAAATACAGTGCAGAACATCAGCTTGGTATCTTCCAGCACGGTATCCGTTAGTGGACATATTGTCGGTAGCGATCAACCCACAATAGGCATCGCCAATGCTAATATATTTTTGGATGGGCCTCTAAATTATGAAGGAACTTCCAATGCCAATGGTGATTTTACCATCACCGGTGTCCTTTCGGGAAATACCTATAACTATACTATTCAGGCAATTGGTTATGCGGATTTGACGGGAACCGTGGTAGTTGGCTCCACTAATGTAAATATGGGCACTTTGGTTATGAGCGAATTAGCCCTACCTCCAGTTAATATTTTAGCCACGGAAAATACAGCTCAAACGCAAATTACGCTCACTTGGAGTCCTCCCGGTTCAACCGGAACCGGAGCTGGTTCGGAAGATTTTGAAATTGACAATGGCGGCTGGGTTTCCAGTGGTTTCGGTGACTGGCAATGGGGTCAATATAATGTTACTGCTTACACAGATATAGACACTTATGTGGATACACCTCCTGCCTCTGCACATTCCGGAACTGGGATGTGGGGAACTGTTTTAGAGGGAGGTTATTCTAATTGTGGTGCCTGGTCTTATTTGCGCAAAACTTTTGACTTCTCCACTGTTTCCAATCCTGTCTTAAGTTTTTGGCACTATATGAACGGTTACAATACTTATGATTATGGATTAATAAAGGTGAACGGCAATACAGTATGGGGAAATAGTTCTTCTGCTGTCTTTATGCCTTGGCAGGAACTTACTATAGATCTTTCCGCTTATGCTAATATGAATAGTGTAGAGATAAGTTTTGAATGGTTTGCTACATCTACGGTCTCTTATGCTGGATGGTATATTGATGATCTCTATGTTGGACATTCTATGAACAAAACGGTGAATTATGCCTATAAGCCAATACCAGAAAAAGAACATTTGCTTTCCGAAGAAGAAGAGGCCTTGTTACATTCTAAACAGTATGTTCAGGATAACCGTTACTTTACTTCCAAATCTTCAAAAGAGATAAACTCGAATCGCTCTTTAAACGGCTACAAGGTCTGGCGATTGATTTCAGGTAACGAAACTAATGAAAATAGCTGGACTTTGCTTACTACCAATACAATTACCGATACAACCTTCATTGATACCTCCTGGGGCTCTTTACCGGATGGAAATTATCGCTGGGCTGTGAAAGGTGTTTATACCAATAACTTACTTGGTCCTGTGGGCTTTTCCAATCGGATACTTATAATGAGAAATGACCTTGCCGCCAATACAATTAGCGGCTCTACTACACCTTCCGTGGGAACTGCTTTCAGCTACACAATCGGTATCGAAAATGTAGGAACTCAAGCAAAGCCGGCCGGCAGTTACTCAGTAAAACTAATGAGTGGAGATACAGAACTGGCAAGCGTTCCCGGTCCTACTATCGCAGCGGGTGAAGAACTTGCTGTTACTGTTTCCTGGACTCCCACAACTGAAGGTCCAATGAGCTTAACTGGAAAAGTGGTACTTACTGCCGATACCAATTCTGATAATAATACTACCTCTCCTTTCAATGTCTTGGTAATGCCCTCAGGTGTTTTAGCAGTAACAATTGGTGATGGTAGTCAGCTGGACGGGATACCTTGGGATTTTTATTACAAAAACAGTTTATTTCAAACCCTTTACTATCCTGATGAGATAGGTTTATTTGGCAACATAACCGCTCTGTCCTTCTACAATAATTTTACTACAAATTTAACCGATAAACCGATAAAAATCTGGATGGGAACAACCAATTTGCAGGATCTTTCTGCGGGCTGGATTTTGGATGGTTTAACTTTGGTTTATGACGGAAATCTAAATTTCCCCAACGGTCAAAATACTATTACTGTCCAATTGCAAACACCCTATCTATATACAGGTGGCAATTTACTCCTTTATGCCAATCGCCCTATGGATACTCAATACTTTAGCTCCAGCGATGACTTTTTGGCTCAAACGATTGGCAATAATAGAGCGCGTAAGCTTGTTTCTGATACGGTTACCTACGATCCAATGAATCCTTCAGCTGTGGGAACGCTTTCCGGAAAATTCCCCAAAACAACTCTCTTTTTCTCCTCCCCGGGAGCAGATCCTATCTTCAGTGTAGGTCCTTCTTCTCACAACTGGGGTACTGTTTTAATTAATTCCGTAAATAATCAAAACTTTACGGTTGGAAATGCAGGTGGCGGAACTCTTACAATCAATAACATCACTATTAGCGGGAGTGAAATGTTTTCTTTGCAGAATTTACCAACTCTACCTGCAAATCTTGCCTTTTGTGAGGCCATCAATTTCACTGCCAGATACAATCCTACCGCTGTTGGCAATCATACAGCCACGATTACCATCACTGATAATTTAGCCACTACTTATACCATTACCTTAAATTCCGGTAGAACAGATAGAAGAGAACGCATACCACACACTGTATCACTTTCTGGAAACTGCATTGATACCACCTTGAATACTTTACCTTATACCCAAAACTTCGATCAGGTTACAGTTCCTATTCTACCGGTTGATTGGATGAAGATAGTGCAATCAACTTCCACTTCAGCTGTAGTGGAAACTTATGCTTCCACTACTTATGCTCACAGCCAGCCCAATTGTGTGCGTTTGTATAATCCTTCGGATGCCAATGCTACATTGATGTTGATCGCTCCTCCTCTGGGAAACGCTATTCCCACCAATACTACGCGAGTAAAATTTTGGGCACGCAGCTCCACTGCTGGTTATCCTATCTCTATCGGAGTAATGGTAAATCCTACTGATCCTACCACTTATTTGGAAACAGAATCAATATCTTTAACTACTACTTTAACGGAATATGTAGTTGCCTTCAATGCTTATACGGGAGCAGGAAAACATATCGTTTTCAAACATGGTTTGGGAGGAACCGGTCGCTCACTTTATATGGATGATGTTATGATAGAAATAATTCCTACCAATGATCTTGCGGCAACTGCTATCTCAGGTAATGTAACTCCTTCTGTAGGTCAAGAATCGCAGTATAATATTTCAGTCCATAACTGGGGAACTGCTTCTCAAAACACTTATACAGTTAAGCTGTTTTCTGCGGCTGGAATTGAACTGGCGTCTGCGACAGGAATAACTTGTGCCCCAGGAGCTACAGTTGAAGTTCCGGTTACCTGGACTCCTACAACTGATGGAGCAATGACCATTTACGGTAAAGTAGTTTTGGCTGGAGATCAGAATAATTTGAATGACCAAACACCCAACTTAAATATTCTGGTAAATCCTTCCGGGGTCTTTATGATCACGATTGGAGCTGGAGATCAAACAGCGCGTATGCCGGTAGATATGTTTTATAAAAACAGCATCTATGAAGGGCTATACTATCCTGCCGAAATGGGTAACTTTATGGGTCAGATAACCGGCATTCAGTTCTATAATAATTTTATTACCAATCTACCAAATATGCCTACTAAGGTCTGGATCGGAACCACTACTTTAACTTCGTTGTCTGATGCCTGGATTCCAATTTCAGGGTTGACACTTGTTTTTGACGGAACGATAAACTACCCTTCAGGAAGTAATATCATTACTATTCCGTTCACTGCTCCTTATCTGTATCTGAATGGAGAAAACCTGGTTATCTTTGTCCAGCGTCCGATGGATACCCAATATTACAGCTCCACCGATTATTTTCAGGCACAAACGGATGCAACGAATACAGGAAGATCAAGACGAATTCAGAGTGATTCCACTACTTATGATCCCAATAATCTACCCACCACTGGAACTATTTCCGGTCAATTCCCCAAGACCACTTTAATAGTAATTCCGGGTGGAGTTGGTCATTTGGACGGAACAGTTATTACCTCTGCTGATACTCCTTTAGAAGGAGTAGCTGTAAATATTACCAATTCCACTTACAGCACGGTTACAGATGCTACGGGTCATTATCACATAGCTAATATCCTACCTGATGATTATACAGTGGAATTCAGTAAATATGGATACATCAGCCAAAGCGTCAATATTACCATTGAAGAAGATGAAACCGAAATCCTGAATGTAACAATGCAACCAATGCCTACGGTTTCTGTTACTGGAACTATTTTAGCCAGTGATACCGGAGCAGGAATTGCCGGTGCCTCAATACATCTGGTTGGTTATCAAAATTATAATACAACCAGCACCGCTGCCGGAACCTTCAGTTTTCCAGCTGTTTATGCTAATCAGGAATATGAATATACAATTATCGCTGCTGGTTACACTACCGCCACCGGAACCATCAATGTAGGTTCCACAAACTACAATATGGGGTCCATCACTCTTGGCGAAGTTGCCTATGCTCCTTTTGGTGTAGTTGCTGCCTTCAATAATACTTTTACGGCAATTGAACTAAGCTGGCAGGCCCCCGATCCTACAGCGGTAGATGTTATTGAGGGATTTGAAGGAAGCGTGTTTCCACCTGCGCAGTGGACTCAAATTATCAACAACACAGGCACTGAAGTCATTCCAGGAATTTTACCTACTTGGTGCAGATTCGGAACTGTAAATCCAAGCGGAACTCCTGTTGTTCCTCCGCAAGGAAATTATCAGGCAGGTCTTTGGTGGTCATATAATCATCAGGATGAATGGCTGATTACCAACGCTTTCAATTGTCCGCCCAGTGCCCATTTATCGATAGATGCTTACATTTATCGTGGTTCCACTTATGGTGATCACTATAATATTAAGGTCTCTACCGATAATGGCACCAATTGGTCTCTTTTGTATGATGCCTCAACAGCAACCGGGGGCTGGAATTATTATACATCTCCTATCCATATAGATATGGAACAGTATGGCGGACAGCAAATTAAAATCGCTTTTCAGGCAGATGATCCACCTACAAATGGAGGACTTTGGTATTGCTGGTTTATCGATAACCTCTATATTGGCAATGCGGTTGAAACTATTCGTTTTGCTGGCTCGGAACTAATTTCAGCTCCTTCCCGGGCATCTTTACAGACAGCTCCGCCCGAAATCATTGCCGCTCCAAATCCTGTGCGGACTACCATCAACCGCTTCCCAGAAGTGAGCAGTGTCATTAAGGATAAAACAACCACTCGTGTCCGCTCTGAAAGATCTCTTCAAGGTTATCGAGTGTGGCGTCTGATTAGTGGAAATGAAACCAATCCTCAAAGCTGGACTCCCCTTAGTAACCAATTGCTAACTTCTCTGGAAACAGTTGATTCTTCTTGGACTGCGCTTCCAAACGGTATTTACCGCTGGGCGGTTAAAGCCGTTTACACTGCTAATGTTACTTCCGTTGCCTCTTTCTCCAATACTATGACTAAAGAAACCCAGATGGGCAATATCGTCGGTTATGTTCGTAAACAAAATAATCAGCCCATCGCGGGAGCAACTGTAAGCGCCAGCGGAGTTTCGGCTACCACCAATTCCGCAGGTGCCTATTTTCTGCCTCTGGCAATCGGAACTTACGATGTAACGGCTTCTGCAGCAGGTTATCTACCGCGCACCATTAGCGGAGTAATTGTTTTGCCCAATCAGAATACTACGGAGAATTTTGTCCTTAGTCCGGTGGCAAACGAGGATGAATATCTACCTGCAACCGTTACCGAACTGCAAGGAAACTTTCCCAATCCTTTCAATCCGGAAACCACCATTACTTATTCCATTAAGGATAGATGCCAAGTGCGTCTGGAGGTTTATAACCTTAAAGGTCAGCTGGTTAGAACCCTGGTAAAGGCAGAAAAGCCAAATGGAAACTATAAAGTTGTCTTTAATGCCAAAGATGATAAGGGCAGTCCGCTTGCTTCCGGTATCTATTTTTACCGCCTGCAAGCAGGAAAATATGTTTCCACGCATAAAATGCTGCTGATGGAATAGGATCACAAGAATGTAAAATAACTAAAAAATTAAAAAGGGCGAAACACTGTTTCGCCCTTTCTTTATAATTTTGTTCCTCTGCCTCGAAAACAGGAAGCCATAAGCATAATAATGAGGATTTTAGAAGAATATTTAGCCACAGAAGTCACCGAAATCACCGAAAAAAATATCCTCTCACAGATTACACGGATTACACAGATATAGTTTTAGAAACAAGGATTTTAGGATATAGAGGATTTCTAATTCAAGTTCCGCTAGGAACGATACATACTAACGAAGGGTTTTAACCCGGCGACAAAAAGAACAAATAAAAAAAGTCCCAGCGGGACGACAGATTTGAGTTCTATAAACAAGGATTTAAGGATTGAGTTGTGTAGACGGAGGACGCCGTTCCTCCGCATTTTTTTCTAGCCACCGAAAATAGTTCACGCAGATATATAAACAACTTTAGGTTAGAAGGCATCGCTATCTTTAATATACATCCTTTTAGGTAGAATTTTTTTGTTCATTTCTTTCTCCTTAATTTTAGTCCGCTATTTTCAGGACACCTCACAAACAACCCATCCTCCTCTCCTCTTCATCTGCTCCTCCTCTCCTCCTTTTCCCATGGTTAAGAAGGAGTTTAGATAGGGTGGATGAGGAGTTGTATCTGGACTACCTGTAAGAGAAAGTAAGGGTTAGATTAAAACTATATTTATATGTTGTTAATAGTTATGGTGTTAGGAAATCTCTATGACTTCGGATTATTGATCTTAGTGTGCTTTTTATTTTGATGATAAATCCATTATATATTGGAGGTGATAGTATCTAAAAGGTTGATTAGAAATTGGGAAAGAAAATTGGAGATGTGCAACAGTTTGTGTATAATTTAATCCTAAAATCCTTAAATCCTTGTTTCGAAAACTAAAATCTGCCGTCCCGCTGGGACTTTTTTTATTCGTTCTTCTTATCGCCGGGTTAAAACCCGTCGTTAGTATGTATCGTTCCTAGCGGAACTTTAAATTAGAAATCCTCTTAATCCTAAAATCCTTAAATCCTCGTTTCTTAAATCTAATCCTTAAATCCTCGTTTCTAAAACTTAATCCTAAAATTCTTGTTTCGAAAACTCAAATCTAAAATCCCACAGAATCCTTTTCGACCAAAGCTCTCTGACTCCTGCTATCATAATCCTGTTCATCCCCTAATTATTGTTATCTTTTACTTGACATTTAAAACGCTAACAAATTTATTGCCATAAAGACAGGGGTGCTGGAAAATATTCCGGCTGAGATTATACCCTTCGAACCTGATCCGGATAATACCGGCGCGAGGAAGATGACATTATAGACCACTCATTTAGCCATCGAAGGATAAAGCTCATACATACAACCCCTTAAAAAAATTAAACAAGGGGAAAAAATGGAAGCTCAAATTTCCAAAGCCATTACCAACAGCTGGTTTACCAAGCTGCAAAATCATCTCGTCAGTGATGTAATTATTGTGGGAGGAGGTCCTTCGGGTCTTGTTTGTGCCGCGAAACTTGCCTCGCAAAACATCAAAACCACCCTCATTGAAAAAGACCTTGCTCCCGGAGGAGGTATGTGGGGCGGAGCGATGTTTTTTAATCAAATCGTTTTCCATAAAGATTCGCTTCCGCTTTTAGAGCGTTTGGCAATTTCCTATAGCTATTCTGGCAACGACTTATATGTTTGCGATGCCGTGGAAGCAACTTCCTCTCTAATTTACAATGCCACTCATAAAGGAGCGGGCATTTTTACCGGTATTTGTATGGAAGATGTTCTGGTAAAAGATAATCGGGTTTCAGGTGTGGTGATAAACTGGGCTACAGTGCAAAAAGAAAAGCTGCATATAGACCCTCTTTCTTTATCCGCCCAAGCCATTTTGGATGCAACTGGGCATCCTTGTGAAGTAGTTAGTGTTTTATGCCGCAAAAACACTATCCACTTGAATTTGCCCTCTGATACCATTCCTTATGAAAAGTCCTTAAATGCCGAAGCAGGCGAAAAATCCTGTTTGGAATTTACGCAAGAGGTCTATCCTGGTCTTTTTGTTTCCGGTATGGCTGCTTGTGGAGTTAGCGGCAGTAATAGAATGGGTCCTATTTTTACCAGTATGTTGCTTTCCGGAATGAAAGTAGCGGATTTGATTCTGCAATCGCTAAACCGGGAGCATTAACAGTGGATAACTTCGGCTTATATATCGTTATGACTAATCCGCTTTTGGGGTATGAAACATTCACCGAGATATGTGTTCAGGAAGAAGTCCCGCTGCTGCAGATTCGCGATAAACATCTTTCCGATAGAGAGTTGCTGAATCTTGGCAAAAGTTTGAAAGCTATCACCGAGGGCTCTAAAACCAGGTTCATAGTTGATGACCGACCGGATATCTGTCTTTTGACAAAAGCAGATGGCTTACATTTAGGGCAGGATGATCTTCCCTGGAAAGAGGTTTTACCTTTTTTGCCCAACAACACTCTTTTAGGTGTTTCTACGCATAATTTAAAGCAGGCAAAAGAATTAATGGAAAGCATCACTGCCCAAACAAACCTAAAAAAGCCGGATTATTTCAGTTTTGGCCCCATCTATCCAACCGTTGCCAAAGAAAAACCTGATCCCGCTACTGGGGTTGAGGATTTAAAAACTGTTCTGAATTTATCTCCTATACCGGTAGTGGCGATTGGAGGGTTATTTCCTGAAAATCTGCCTAATGTTTTAGCCGTTGGAGCCCAAAATCTGGCTTTTATCAGGCATTTTACTCTTTCCCAAGAGACAGCGGAATTAAAAGCCAAAATTAGAGCAATGAAATCATTATTAAAGGAGGCACAAAAATGACCCAATTACAACAAGCAACCAAAGGCATAGCCACTTCCGAAATATTAACCGCAGCCAAAGAGGAACATATTGAAGCTGATATCCTTATGCAGCTTATCAAAGAAGGCAAAGTGGTTATCCCTCATAACCAAAACCGCAAGGCGATACCTACTGCCATCGGAAGTAAAATGACCACCAAAATAAATGCCAATATCGGAACTTCGGAACTTTGCTGTGAGCCAGATACCGAACTTGCCAAACTGCAACTGTGTAAAAAATATCAAGCTCATAGCGTTATGGACCTTTCCACGGGTGGCAATTTAGATAATATCCGCATAAAAATGTTGGAAGCAACAGACCTGATTTTGGGAACGGTACCTCTTTATGCCGTAGCTACAGAATTACAAAGAACTGATAAAGATATCACTGCTTTTGAACCCGAAATGCTCTTTGCCGAAATAGAAAAACAGGCAGAACAGGGAGTGGATTTTATGACCGTGCACGCAGGTATTAACCAATGGTCACTTCAGGCACATCAAAAAGAAAATCGGTTAACGGGAATTGTAAGCCGAGGAGGTGCTTTGTTGAAACGCTGGATGCTACATACAGGAAAAGAAAATCCGCTTTATGAACAGTTTGATCGCCTGCTAAACATTTGCCTGAAACACGATGTAACTTTAAGTTTGGGAGATGGCTTCAGACCCGGAGCAATTGGTGATGCCACCGATTGCACCCAAATATCTGAATTGCTTGTGCTGAGCGAACTGGTTAAAAGAGCCCGCCTAAAAGGAGTGCAAGTTATGGTGGAAGGACCGGGGCATATACCGCTTCCGGAAATTGAAGCTAATGTTTTGCTGGAAAAGAAATTATGCGATGCAGCTCCTTTTTATGTGTTGGGTCCTCTGCCAACTGATTTTGCTTGTGGTTATGATCATATCACAGGAGCCATTGGAGGTGCCATGGCTGCCTCCTTGGGAGCCGATTTTTTATGTTATGTGACCCCCTCCGAGCATCTTTGTCTGCCCAATCTGGAAGATGTTCAACAGGGCATTATCGCTTCTCGCCTGGCAGCCCATATTGCAGATATTGCCAAAGGAAATGCTAACGCCAGAGAAATTGATGATATTATCGCCAAAGCCAGAAGGGAAATGGATTGGGAAACCATATTCCGTTATAGCATTGATCCCGAGTTGGCAAGAAAACGCAAAAGCGAGACCTCCAGTGAGGTTCAAGATCAATGCAGTATGTGCGGAAAACTATGTGCCATAAAAACGGATAAGCAGTCATAAACAATGCAATTACGAACCAATCTGGCATTTATTGAACCCAGAGATCCTACCTTCCATACGGGTTTGGAACTGGACTATATAATGACTTTGGGCTTGGGGTTTGCTCCTGTTTTTTGTTGTAGCGGATTAACCATTCAAAGCGAAAAAGGAGTGGAAGAAATCATTCCCTTAAATATCCAGAACTTTGAAGCCGGTATTCGCAAAATAGCGCTTTCTGATAAAGTTCAATATTGCAAAATAGGTGCTTTATGCAGCGTTGAACAGGTTAATCTTCTGGCAAACACTCTGTCCCGAAAACCAAAGCGTAAAATTATTGTGGATCCGGTTTTTGCTCCAACCAAAGGGAAGGCATTTTTGACTGAATCAGCCCTGCCTGAATTTCTGCAACTGCTGAATCTGGTTGATTTTATCACTCCTAATTTGCCTGAACTATCCTTGTTAACAGGAAAAGATACAACTGATTTTGAGACGGCGATTGAGGTAGGAAAAGAACTTAGCCAAAAAACTGGAGTAACTGTTTTGCTTACTGGAGGGCACGGCAAAACAGATAATATTCAAGAAGCTATGATAAAAAAAAAGGAAGTAACTATTTTCCATTTTCCGCGTCGTAAATGGAAATATACGCACGGAACGGGTTGTGTGTTTTCCACCTTTTTTACTTGTTCTTTGGCTCTGGGAAAAGATCCGATTGAAGCATTTACCGAGGCATCTAACTTTGTGCGTGCACTTTTTGATGCCTATAATGCCAAAATTTATCCGCAAGATCAGGGAATAGGAGTGCAAAGTTCGTAGTTCAAAGTGCAGGGGTTCAAAGTTCAAAGTTCAAAGTTCAAAGTTCAAAGTTCTTAGTTATTTCTTCGGTGCCTTCGGTAACCTCGGTGCCTTCGGTGGCTAAAATTAAATCTGCACAATCTAAATTCCGTGCCTTCGGTAACCTCGGTGCCTTCGGTGGCTAAAAACAATTTCATATAACCCGCTAAAGGTCTATTCTGGTTTTTTAGAAAATCTATTGACATAGCATAACTTATAGATTTAATGGAATTGGATGTGATTATGCCTTGGATACATAATAGCTGGAAAGAGAGAGAGGAATTATAACACAATGATTACAAAGGACTTTGCCGATCAATTGATGGCAATAGAGAAAAAGATATTTGAGGGAAAGGAACTATTTGATGATTACGCATTTAACCTTGCTAAGATCAAAGAACGCATTAATATGGTCTCCATACCTGATGCCGAATATGAGTTTTTCTTGGAAATAAAGCGTAGTAAAAAATTCCTTTTAAAGCTGACTTTACATTTTCAGAATACTGATGGCCAGTTACCCTTATTGCGCATTGATTATAGTGGAACGCATAAAAACCCAGAAATAGCAAATGATTATGTCCCCAATCGCTTTCTGCAATATTCAGGTCAAATTTTCGAAGCGGATATTCCTCATATCCATTATTTTGTGCAGACCTATGGTTTAGATTGGGCTATCCCTCTCTCAGATGATGATTTTCCGGTTAAGAAAATTAATTCAAATGAGGATATAAAAAATTCCATCCTGTCTATTTCCAAGTTAATTAACCTTCAATCAAACCTAACTATTACATATCAAGATGAGGTATTCTAATGAATCCGATTGAATCATTAGTGGATGAATTTTACAAATTTCTCCGACAAAAGACCATAATGGATTTGGATAAGGTTACCAATTGGACAAGAATAACCACTCCTTTTGTGGGCTTATTCAATGATTCTATAGAAATTTATGCAAAAAAGGATAAAGGAAATATTCTCCTATCTGATGACGGAGAAACCATTCATAATCTGGAATTACACGGTGTATCTATATTCCGTTCACCTAAGCGGAAAGACATTTTAGAGAATATCTTACTAAATTATGGAGTTACATTATCCCGAGAAGGTGAATTAACCGTTGAAGCAAATGAAAAGAACTTCCCCCAAAAGAAACTGAATCTACTTTCAGCGATTTCAGAAACAAACGATCTTTATGTCCTTTCAAAACAGATAGTAGCGTCGGTGTTTAAAGAAGATGTGCAAACATATTTTAAAGAACTTGATCTCATTTACACTCCTAATTTCATCTCCAAAGGAACTACAGGGCTTGAATTCACTTTTGATTATCAAATTGCCTACAAAAAAACCGAGATTGTGATAAAGACATTTAATACAGTAAATAAGCTTAACCTACCCCAATTTTTGTTTACCTGGAGCGATATACAACCAATGCGTGAACTTCAATCTGGTAAAAAAGTTATTGGCTTGGCGATAATCAATGATACAGAACGAGAAGTAAAATCAGAATACCTTGATGCATTACGAAACAAGAAAACGGAATATATCCTTTGGAGTGATCGCTATTTGTCAGAAAATATAAACAAATTAAAAGTGGTTAATGAATGAAAATAGCACATTATTATAGACAATAGGGTTCAAAGTTCAAAGTTCAAAGTTCTTAGTTCAAAGTTCAAAGTTCGTAGTTCAAAGTGCAGGGGTTCAAAGTTCAAAGTTCTTAGTTCAAAGTTCAAAGTTCTTTCTTCGGTGCCTTCGGTAACCTCGGTGCTTTCGGTGGCTAAAAACAAATCTGCACAATCTAAATTCCGTGCCTTCGGTAAACTCGGTGCCTTCGGTGGCTAAAAAACCAATCTGCGTCGAGCCAAATATTCTTCCTTGACAGCCAAACCCATTCTAAAATAATGGCTTGAATTATACAAAGAAGGTGGTGATTTATTTGCCTACAGTAGTAGCGAAGGAAAATGAAAGCTTCGATATCTTATTAAAACGCTTTAAGAAAAAATGCGAAAAGGCAGCTATTCTTTCAGAGATAAAAAAGAATCAGGCATACGAAAAGCCCAGCGTTAGAAAAAAACGCGAAGAAAATACTTCCCGGCGTAAAATTTTGAAGATGCAGCGCCGGATGCAACGCTATTTAAAGTAAGGTTCCTGTAAGCCAAAGGAACAAATTTATTCACAAAACTTCAGCAACAGGGACTTTTGCTCCCTGTTAGCTTTTTTTAGCGGAGAAAAGAATGGGAATTATTGACTGGATCATTCTTGCTGCTCTGGTTATATTCACTTTTTGGGGCTGGCGAAAAGGTCTGCTGGCAAATATAATTCAACTTTGCGGGTATATACTCACTTTCTTCTTGGTTGGGCACTATTATCCGCTGGTGGCACGCAATTTGATTATTAATTTTCACTTTGCCAAATGGCTGGCAACGGTTATTTCCGTGATCTTGATCGTAGTTTTGATTATTGTAATTGCCAGAATAGTTATCTACATACTGAACAAGTTCTTAAAGGCATTGAGGATGTCATCTTTGAACCGCGGGTTAGGAGCTGTTTTAGGAGCGATCAATGGTTTGCTGGTAGTGATCATTTTTATGGTTGTTCTGGATTTTATGCCCAAGGTCTCCACTCCGCTCAAAGATGGTGAAAAACATCGCGTTTATGCAGGTGTGAATCTAATGAAAGAAGAAATTTTTACTAAACTGAATTTAACCGAAAGGAAGAACCTGATCAAGCTACCCAAGCTCCCCTTCCAAGCAGAAAAGGAAGCTGAAGAGAAATGATAAAAAGTGGAAAGGTGGAAAGGTGGAAAAGTGGAAAAGTGGAAAAGTGGAAGGGTGGAAAAGTGGAAAAGTGGAAAGGTGGAAAAGTGGAAGGGTGGAAAAGTGAAAAAGTGGAAAGGTGGAAAAGTGAAAAGGTGGAAAAGTGGAAAAGTGGAAAAGTGGAAAAGTGAAAAAGTGGAAAGGTGGAAAAGTGAAACCAGCCAATAAATATAGGTGCAATTGTAATGTAGGAGCTACTTGTGCTTCTCTTAAATATTCATTTGCCTGTCACTTATTTAGGCATATTGAATTCATAACCTCAAAAACACAAATAAGTTATCTACCTTTATAGCTAATGCCTTACCATAATTCTGATCTGGAATTTGAGACCCTAATTTCGCAGCTAAGTTCTCACTGTCAGAGTGCCTTGGGAAAATCCCAATGCTCAAATTTACAGCCACTTGCAGATTTAGCCGCAATCAAAAAATCTCAAACGCTGATTTCTGAAATTCAGGAGCAGCTCTTGCAGGGAGTGGATTATGATTTCAGCGGTTTAACCAATCTGGTTCCGTTATTTGAAGATAGTCGCAATTCGCTTTTCGGTTTTGAAGAATTTGCTGCCGTTTATGCCAATAACCTCATTTCGGAACAAATTCTTTCCCATCCGGAAATTTGGGATGACTATCCAGAGACAGCTAAATATATCAAGAAATTAACCTCTTTTGCTTCTCTCAATGCCCGATTT
>JBDKSF010000031.1 GCA_039680785.1 Candidatus Cloacimonas sp. | reverse complement strand
AAGCAATATTATTATCAGTAGTAGAAACCAATACAGTATAGGTATTGGGATAAGAAGCTGATTCTACAGCATCCCACCATTTAATACGCAGGTCTTCACTTGCTTGAATGGGAGGGGTAATTAACCAGTCATCTGTATTTCCCATCCCTTGAGCAATATAAGAACCTGTATGGGCAGTGATATAAGTTGGACCTCTTCTCCAGGTATAAGAATCATTATTGGCATTTATAACTGTCCAACCGAGTACAGGTGCCGGAGGAGTTCCTGTCCAGGTATCTTCAAAACCATTGGAATAGGGTAATTGAGCGCTGGTAATCGTAGGATCAATTCTGGTTGTAAAACTTCTTACTGTGGCTGTGGGACCATTACCTGATCCGTTATAAGCTAAAACAGTCCAGTAATAGGTTGTATTATATGTTAGAGGAGTAGTTAAAGTATAGGTAAGAGCATTCAGGTCTGCTTTCAGAGTTGTGGGTGGATTATTGGTATCACAATAGAGTTTGTAGCCGGTAGGGGCTCCACCTGTAGTAGGCGCTGTCCAAGTGAATGTTGGTAATTCATTTACATTGGTTGCCAGGTCTGCCGGAGTGCTTAAAGTAGGAGCTCCGGGTGCCTCAGGAGTAATTTCAGGACCAATAACCATATCAACATAGAAGTAAACAGCTTGTAAACCAGTTCTGATTCCCAGGTAATAGTTATTACCGGCAAGAGAACTTAAGTCCACGACTTTATTATACCAAGTATAAGTTGCAGTATGGGTAATATCAGTTCCAATTTGAGTCCAGGTAGTTCTATCCGGAGAATAGACAATTTGCAAAGTTCCGGTAGTAGAAGAACACAATGTCCACAGGTCTAAAGTACTGGTACTTGTGATAGTAACTTTAGGAGTGGAAAGGATATATTGGATTGATGATGAACCATATTTGTATGCTGAAGCAGTTCCGCGTTTAGCATAACTTGTGGAGCGGCTCCAAGAGCCCGGATTTGCCCAACCCGCAGGTGGGAAAGATGTATTTTCAAAGCTCTCTACTACTTGGGTTGCAGTTGGCGTTTTGAAACTCCAGATAGCAGAAGCGGGAGAATCACCTAATTCATTTTTAGCAACTACTTTCCAGTAATATGTATTTCCTGCTGCTAAAGTTGGCGTAAAAGTAGTGGCTGATTGATTGCTGCTTACTAAAGGCGGATTGGTAGAAGTACCAAAATAAACATCATAAGCATTGGTATCTCCAGCTCCGCTTGTAGGTGTCCAGGATAGAATATCTCCAATCATAGCCCAACCACCATTAAGAGGTGATAATAAAGTTGGTGCCAGAGGTGCAGAAGAATTAGGGAAAACTAATTGTATTCTATTGATATCAGCAGTTCTGGTATAAGCAGCTGGAGGAGAAGCTGGATCCGGATTAGTAGAATCATTTCTATAATAAATACCCGTATTAGAACCACTGGTAAAAGCACCCCAGCTCATTGATGCATAACCGGAAGTATTTTCATCTACGGCTATAACCAAATTATCAGTGTTATTATAATTGAATGGGGTCGTAAGTGGTATTTCCATCCAGTTATTAGCTAAAGGGACATAACTGCAAACATCACCGGCAAAAACCTGAGTAAGATTAGCTAATGGCTCCCAGTCCGTAGTAGAACTGAATGCTGTCTTAGTAGTATGACCCATATAAATAACCCAATCTTTGGAATTGGTGATAGTGCCGGAAACATAGAAGAATCTTAGCTTTGTAATGTTACCGGCTTTATTTATTTGGGCTTGAGTATATATTTGCTGTGAATAGCTATATCCATAATTACCGAAAATAGGTAAATATGAAGTTGTAGCTGTTCCTGTACCTATTTGGACTGTATCGGCAAAACTCACAGCACATATTGCTAACATAATTAGCATCAGTAGAATTAGCGAATATTTTTTCATCATAACTCCTTTTAAAATGAAGATTTTTCTGATTTTCTTAAGTGGAAGGAATCATCTTCAAGCGTATTTGGGTGGGAAGTTTGCATTAGGACTGAAGATTTTTCCTGTTTAATTTTGAAAGTTAGAAGATAGCGAAATACCGTGTTTGATATTTCTGCATTTTTACAAGATAAAAAGTAAGAATGGAGCGTAAATAAAAGATTAGGGAAAATCCCAAACGAGCAGATTTTGCTTTTTGTTAAATTGTGAAAATATACAGAAACAGCACTTTCCAATGAGGATGGGGAGGGCTGTGTTTTGTACTGAAGGAGAAAATTTTTTATAGAAAAATGGGGGAGAGTTATCTTATCTGCGCCTTGGTAAAAGGTGGCTATTTTTTTTACAAACGGGTTGGGCATTGGCTCAAGATAAAAAAACAAATAATTCTCCTTAAAATAAACAAATACTTGGCTTAACTTCTGCTATTTCAGGACATAGGAACACATTCTCCCAAACAGAATTAAGTTACTACAATACAAAATCTTAAGATACTTTTCAAGTACCTTTTTCACTACAATTTAACCAAAATGCCAGCTGAGAATTATGTCAAGCACAATTTTTTGCTCGCCAGTTTGAACAGGTCTGCCAAGAACAAAATTATGCCAATTTACAGGATATTAATTCGCACTTAGAATAAAGCAAAACATAATTAGGGATTACTTATCTTTCACATACACCAGAACAATAAGAAATAATCTATTTATCCAGTTCGTAAAACACCTTCAGCAAAGCATTTACATTTTTATCTACAATTGTAGTTAGCTTTTTATTAGCAGGATGAATGATGCTTAGTCCGCGTTTGTTTTTCCCACCGATTTCCACTAAAAAAGCCGGAGTTTTCATTCTGTAGAAGAAAAAATTACGGGCATTTCCCACTTCGGAAGTAGGTCCATCGAAGACCTCATAATTTCCATTCCAGTAATCTTTTGGGGTTGCATTTGCATAGGTATTCGCCAAAGCGAGCGTTTTTTTAAAGAGGACAGAATCATTACCTCGAGCGGGAAGATATATTTTTTCGCTGGATGCACCGGATATTGAACTATGCAGAAAAATTGCCAGTATATAATTATGTTGTTGAGCCAGTTCAATTATGGCTTTAATTTCGTTTTCGGATGCGGGTTCCGACCCTTTATAATAAGGGCTGTTGATATCTGTTTCAGAATCCATATCCCAAAAAATAGGATAATTCCGATTTAAATCAACGCCATCGGTGCGTAAGTCCAATTTGTTATTTCTATTGGTATCGCGGTTATTTTTGCGTTTGGTTCTCAGCATTCCGGAACTCACAATTCTGAAACCTTCCGGATTCAAAGTGGGTATAATCCAAATCTGATAGTGCGAAAGAAGATTTTTTTGCTTTTCATTGTTGGGAAAGCCATTTAGCAATGTTTCCGCCAAAGCAAAAGCAACATTTATTCCGATCACTTCTTCACCATGATGTTGGCCTATGACTAAAATTGCTTCGGAGGCATTTTTATTGCCAAGTTGCAAAGCGTATATCGGCAAATTTTCCGTTTCAGTAAAACCAATTATGCGTTTTTCGGCAAGAGCTGGATTGATTTGCACAATTTTATCCAGTTCGGTATTCAGTTCATCAAATTTAATGTATTTGGTATCAAGTGGATACATATTTCCTTTGGCCTGAACGCAAGATATGAGACAGGGCAGAATCAGCATCCAGAATATAATCTTTAAAATATCAGAAGTTTGCATAAGAAACATTGTTTCAAGTAAGGGATTTATCGTCAAGAAGAAATGAAAAAGGATTTTTTGAAGCAGGCAAAACGAGAACTGTTTCTGTAACACAATGTTTGTTTTTGACTTTCAATTTTGCCACAGCCAACCCAATTAGCAGTTTCCTCTCATTATTGTTCTGGCAACTGCATTGTAACTGTTTTACTTACTTCAAAATTGAGAGTTAAAACAAGAACAACTTTTGATGTAAAACAAGAATGGACAAGCATCTTCCAATACAAAGAAGTTTTGTTTTAACTCTAAACCGAGCTTCAGCTTTGTCAGAAAAAGGCAGGGAACTACATATCTTGTTGCCTCACAAATCTCGTTTCAGTGGACAAAAGAATCGGTTTAAAGTCAAAGCCAAAACACTTCAGCTTTGACAGATAAAGGCAGGGAACTACATATCTTGTTGCCTCACAAATTTCGTTTCAATGTTCGAAAGGATCGGTTTAGAGTCAAAGCCAAAACGAGGACTGCTTTTGGTGTAACACAATGCTTGTTTTTGACTTTCAATTTTGCCACTGCCAGCCCAATTAGCAGTTTCCTCTCATTTTTTTTCTGGCAACTGCATTGTAAACATTTTCCAAACTTCAAAATTGAGAGTTAAAACAAGAACGACTTTTGCTGTAAAACAAGAATGGACAGGCATCTACCAATGCAAAGAAGTTTTGTTTTAACTCTAAACCGAGCTTCAGCTTTGACAGGAAAAGGCAGGAGACAAAATAATAATGTTGCTGTGCAAATTTCGTTTCAATGTTCGCAAGAATCGGTTTAGAGTCAAAAGCAAAACACTTCAGCTTTGACAGATAAAGGCAGGAGAATAAATATCTTGTTGCCTTACAAATCTCGTTTCAATGTTCGAAAGAATCGGTTTAAAGTCAAAAGCAAAACAAGAACGACTTTTGCTGTAAAACAACAATGGACAAGCATCTCCCAATGTAAAGAAGTTTTGTTTTAACTCTAAACCGAGCTTCAGCTTTGACAGAATAAGGTAGTAAACTACATATCTTGTTGCCTTTCAAATCTCGTTTCAATGTTCGCAAGAATCGGTTTAAAGTCAAAGCCAAAACACTTCAGCTTTGACAGAAAAAGGTAGAAGAAAAAATAATACTGTTGCCTCACAAATTTCGTTTCAATGTTCGAAAGAATCGGTTTAAAGTCAAAAGCAAAACGAGAACACTAAATAAGCACTATTTCAGTTCAAATTTGCGGGACGCTAAATTCTGAATAAAAGCTCTGTCATGCGAGACAAAAATAACTGCTCCCTGATATTGTTTTAGTGCTTTTTCCAGCATTTCGCGGGTCTTGATATCCAAATGATTGGTTGGCTCATCCAACAGCAAAAGATTGTATTCTCCGCATAATAAAGCGGTTAGTTGCACTTTTGCTTTTTCACCCCAAGAAAGAACGGCTATTTTTTGATAGGCAATATCTCCTGTTAGTCCCAAGCATCCCATAAAGTTACGAATCTCAATTTCATCACTGGAAAATTGTTTCAAATACTCCAAAATAGTTAAATTTCCCGGCAGTATATTCAAGTCCTGATTGTAGATGCCCAATCTTAAAAAATTAGCGGATGAAACAGTTCCTTTGGTCGGTTTCAGGTCTCCGGCAATTATTTGCAGCAGAGTAGTTTTACCCTTTCCGTTTGCTCCCGCAAGCCAGATTTTTTCACCTGACCAGATATAAAAATAGAAGTTATGCAAGACCTGTTTTTCACCATAAGCAAAATAAATATCTTTAAGCGAAAGCAGTTCTTTTTGTTGTCCCGTGGCAGGAGAAAACACTATTTTTCTGGTCTTATCTTTGAGCGGTTTATCAATTGGAAAGCGGGTTTGCAGCATAATTATGCGCTCTTCAATATGTTTTGCCTGTTGATTCATCGTTCGGGCAGCATTAAAAATCGATTCATATTTAAAACCACCCCCCTCCGAACGAGTTTCTTTTTGAAAGCTATTTGCCCAGTTATGTCTTTTTTGGGCTGCTTCTTGCAGTTTTCCAATCAGTTTTTTGCGCTCGGTATATTGTTTTAATTGGTGTTCATGCAATTCCTGTTTATCTTTGGTAAAACTTTGATAATTGCCTGTTCTAATCAGGACTTTCCCTTTTTCCAGTTCTATGATTTTGGAAGCAGTGTTATCAATGAAAATTCTATCGTGGGAAACATAAAGAATAGCTTTAGGATAGGCATTTAGCCAATTTTCCAACCAGACGAGTTCTTTTAGGTCAAGATAATTTGTCGGCTCATCCAAAATTAAAATATCCGGATTTTGTAATAAAAGCGAAGCCAGCTGAACACGAGTTGTTTCTCCCGCGGAAAGAGTGTTAAGGAATTGTTGGACAAGGAAATTTAAATCCATTTCTCTTATCACGCCATCCACGGTTTGTTCCCAAATTATTACATTGCTTTGATCATATTCTTGCCACAATTCAGCAAGACGCAAGCCATCTTTTTCCTGAAGATCGTTTATTCTGGATAGGGCATTGATTTCATTAATTATATTATAACTGTTAATATCTACCTGTAATAGATATTCACGCACGGTTATCTCATCGCGAACCATAAGATCCTGAGGCAGATATCCAATTTTGGGAATGGAATTAGGGTAGGAAATAGAACCGGAAGTTGGCTGTAATTCTCGCATAATGATTTTGAGCAAGGTTGATTTTCCGCACCCATTTTTTCCGATAAGGGCTATTTTTTGTCCGTCACAAATATCCAGCGTAATTCCGGATAAAATTTCTTGATATTGATCGGGATAGGTAAAGTGTATATTTTTCAGCTGTATTGCCTGCATTTTAACTCCTATAGTTATTTTTGGGCAGTTTTCGGGGTGGGCAAGCATAACAGCTTTGGAGCAGAATTAAAGAAGCTATAATCTTATTTTCTATGCTGTTATGCATTCATTTCAGAGTTGATCATTGGCTTTGCCTCCTTTGCTTAAATTTTTGCCATTATTTTGCGTTCTGAGGGAAAGGTCAAGGAAAATAATGCTTTTTTCGTTTCTTGCTTCATTCAGTAGAATTTCGGTAACGATTCTGTATCACTCCAGTAACGAAACTACTTTAGCGTTACTTCATCGTTACTGTATTATTACTGGGTCGCCTAAGAACCGATTAAGCAATAAGGAGTTATGAATTTTATTTATACGGGGTTTTGGGTTGGCGAAAAAGCTCTTATAAATTACCGTTGTTATATTTCTGCTAATGAAAATGGCTAATTTCCATTGACGGATTTCTACATTATCGTTAAGCGTTTTAGGGAGCGATAACCTATGCGTTGAGAAGGAAATAGCCAGTCATATTACCAAAGGGAGGTGGGAAAATGATGGAATTAAGACAGGGCGATATAACAGCTTTTGAGGGCGAGGCAATTGTAAATGCGGCAAATAGTTCCCTTTTAGGTGGCGGGGGAGTGGACGGTGCAATCCATAGAGCTGCCGGAAAAGGTCTTTTGAAAGAATGTAGATCATTGGGCGGATGCCAGACCGGCGCGGCAAAGATTACCACGGGTTATAATCTTAAAGCACAATATGTTATCCATACAGTTGGCCCTGTTTGGCAAGGAGGGAATTGGGGAGAAGTGGAGTTATTGAAGTCCTGCTATGAAAATTCAATGCAACTTGCCGTAGAAAAAGGAATTAAGTCCATTGCTTTTCCCAATATATCAACCGGGATTTATCGTTTTCCCAAAGAAGAAGCAGCCCAGATTGCGGTTTCTACCGTGAAGGATTTTTTGGAAAATCATCCTGATCTGAGGGTCTATTTTTATTGCTTTGATCCGGAAAATTACGCAATATACCAAAAGCTGATGGGATAGTTTGCAAGAAGAGAGGGAAAATATAACATACATTTTTCGAGGGGCTTACGCACCCATCGCTATGATTGTGTCGCCCTGAGGGGCTTTTTGAAGAAAAGAAAATAAATAAAAATGATGAGCGTATTTTATATTTTTCGAGGGGCTTACGCACCCATCGCTATGATTGTGTCGCCCTGGGGGGCTTTCAAGGCAAATATTGCTTTAAAAATCTCTGAAATCCTTTTAATCCTGTTCATCCCATACCTATTATCTTTTTTTATGAGTTTACGCACCCATCGCTATGATTGTGTCGCCCTGAGGGGCTTTTTGAGGAAAAGAAAATAAATAAAAATGATGAGCGTATTTTATATTTTTCGAGGGGCTTACGCACCCATCGCTATGATTGTGTCGCCCTGGGGGGCTTTCAAGGCAAATATTGCTTTAAAAATCTCT
>JBDKSF010000030.1 GCA_039680785.1 Candidatus Cloacimonas sp. | reverse complement strand
GAGCTAAATATTTGGCGTCTTGCAATTCACCAAACGATTGAGGAGGATTTTTTATTAAAGAGACATTATAAACCAGTGAGAGATTGCTGTAGGCAAAAGGAATTAGACGCAAAGAGGGATCAAACATTGTTTCTTTAATTAAACTATCTTCATTAAAAGATTCCGGAGGAACAAAATAGGCAGCAAGAGTTTCTGAAACGGCAAAGCTGTTGTCAATTCCGATAGCAAGATCGTATTTACCATAGTTTTTCTTATCTTTCACGGCATTACAAAGTTCCGCTGTATTAGGAAAAAGGACAACTTCCAGTTTGCAATTATGCTTGTTTTGAAAATCTGGGACAATTGAGTGTTCAAAACCAGATTTACGAAATTCTTCGGTGGCATATAGAATCAGTTTATGTTTATAATTCTTATTTGCTTGTTTATCACCTTCCTTGCTACAGGAAAATAATGACATAACTATGAACACAATACAGAATATTTTAAGCTTCATTTAGTATGCTCCGAATAGAAACCAGGCAACGATAAAATCCATAACCAAAATAAAGACGGAAGAATATACCACAGTTTGAGTTGTTGCCTTGCCAACTCCTTCCGCCCCTCCAAAACAACGGTCTCCATGATAACAGGCAAAAGTTGTGATGATAAATCCGAAGACAATGGACTTGGCTAAACCACCCCACAAATCAGAAGCAGTAAAGTAACTACGCATATTATTAAAAAAAGTGTAATAGTGAATTCCATAGCGCAACCAAGAAAAATACCAAGCACATACTATTCCCACTGCGTTGGCAAACACAGTCACTAAAGGAAATGCTAAAACACCTGCTACAATTCTTGGCATATAAAGAAACTCGTAAGGGTCTATATTCATACTTTCCAAAGCGTCAATTTGTTCGCTCACTCTCATTGTGCCAATTTCAGCAGCAAGTGATGCACCCACTTTTCCGGTTAGGACTAAAGCCGTCAAAACAGGTGCTAATTCAATCATTGTGGACTTACCGATAAGAACACTTAACAGATTTACCGGAACATAACCTTTGGATTGATACACTGCCTGTAAAGCAGTTACCAACCCTGTAAAGGCGGCGGTTAACAAAATCAGGAAAAGGGAATCAAAACCTATTCGTTTGAACTGGATCAAAAACTCCTGATAGCGTTTATAAAGAGAAGGAATCTTGCCTAAACACTTACCCACGAAGATTGTATATTCACCTATACCGGCAAAAATATTACTGATCATATTTAGTATCAAGCGGGCGGAAAAGAGTGAATTCCTGATCAAATCCCAATTCGACACTTCCGGTTGGACCGTGTCTATTTTTTGCTATGATAACTTCCGCAATACCAGGTTTATTAGTGGTTTCGGCAAAGTAATATTCGTCTCGGTAAATAAACATTACTACATCTGCATCTTGTTCAATGGCTCCTGATTCACGCAGGTCTGCCAGTTTGGGTCTTTTATTATCTCTGTTCTCAGCAGCGCGATTCAGTTGGGAAAGAGCGATCACAGGGATTTTCATATCTTTTGCTAAAATTTTTAAGGCGCGTGAGATCTCAGAAATTTCCTGTTGCCGGTTATCCTTTTCCCTTGCTAAGGACATTAATTGCAAATAATCTATGATAATAAGATCCAAACTTCCCAGTTCAGCTGCCAGGCGTCTGGTTTTGGCTCTAATATCCAAAGGAGTGTTTGTTCCAGAATCGTCTATATATATATGTTTGGCAGAGAGGACTTCGGATGCTTGCATAATACGCACAAGCTTGTCATTATTCATTCCATATCCTCTCAGCATACCATCCATTTTAACTTCAGAGGCAGAACTGAACATTCGCATAACAACTTCGTCCGCTGCCATTTCCATTGAAAAAACGGCAACTTTTTTATTTAAGTTTACGGCTGCATGAGCTGCAATATTTAAAGCCAAAGAGGACTTTCCCATCGCGGGACGCGCCGCTATAATAATAAATTGCCCGGGTCTGAAACCACCTGTAAATGCGTCTAAATCTACAAAACCACTACCGACTCCCGTTACTGGACTTTTAGTAGAGGCAATTTTATCTATATTATCCAAAACTTCTTGGCTGATTTGCTCAAAACGGACAAAACCTTGATGGCTGGGTAATTCTGCTATGGCAAAAATTGCCTGTTCTG
>JBDKSF010000029.1 GCA_039680785.1 Candidatus Cloacimonas sp. | reverse complement strand
AGAGTCTGGTTTGTTACCATTCCTGTATGCAGTGGATTTCCGACATCTATCAAGTAGTGGCTAGCATATCCTAACTCAGTATATGCAGCTGAAAGTTGTCCCCCATCATAATATGCCGCGGCGATACCGGCGTGGCCGTCGCAATTCACAGCTGCAAGACCGTTGTCTCCCACAGGATCATAGTAATGGTTGTATGATTGCCAGATTTGAGGATCTGGCCAGGTGTCTGGATCATCTGAAGCATTTGATGCTATATCTGCGTAATAATCAGTGATTCCAACTTTTTTGACAGCAATTCTTGTCATCTTTTTATGGGGGGTTGCAGTCCATTTTATTGAGACCTCATCGCTTACACCATGTTTATCATTCAAATATTCAGCAGTTGCTATATCGATTTGTTCTAAGACAATGATATCTTCTTCTGTAATATTATCGGGGTATCTATTCCAAATATCTTCCATTGATTTTTTCATTTCATTCTTTTCTTGTTTAGAAGCATAGCACTCATCGATATATTTCAATAGTGTTTTTTGTTGATCCTTGTCTGCTTCGAGTAAATACCAATAAGGTATTTCAGTATCACATGACTTTATTATAGTATTGGGATTAAGATCAAGTTCTGGATTTTGTTCTATCAGTACTACTTCTACTTCTGAATCTATTTCATCAGTTACAGCTTCAGCAGTTGCGCCCGAAACAAATGCCATACTTAAAATCAGCATCGTCATCAATAGCAAAGCAATTGTTATTCTGTTTCTGTTATTCTTCATTTTCTTACCTCTTTACTTAATTCGGAGGCAAGGCTACCCAAACTTTATATCATTAAAGCAAATAACCATGCTCCATTGGGCATGAGGCGTTCAATTTTATCTTCCAGTTTGCCTGAACTCCCCATACATAGTAAAAAAATGACGCCAGTATATATAAAAATTTTTAATTCCCTCATAAATATAAGAGCTCATCCTAAAACTTGATTTAGCTTTATTATTGCTGCCAAGATTACGATGGTCAATTTGTATCTGATTGGTATTATATATTTGAAACTCCTATCTTTATCTAGGAGAGAAGAGGCCCAAAACCACAGTTTATTGACGTTTCCTGTCCGAACAAAAACTGCAAGCTCTATAGTCTTACTAACCAAGGTAATATTACTGGAAATGGAACTTAAATAAGTCGTGGAAAAAACAAGAAGATATCTTTGTCACCACTGCGGCAAAGCATTCAATGACCATACATGCACTTTTTATCATGATATTCGCAAAGATGAGCAAGCTATTGATTTAGTTTTAAAAATATCCATGAGAGGATGAGCATTGAAGACATTGTCGGTGTTTTAGAGGTACAATCTGCCAGTGTAAAGCGATGGTTAGCTCGTGCAGCTGAACAATGCGATAAAGTGAATGACAATATGATGAAGAACCTGGAAGTGCCAAAGATAGAAATGGATGAGATTTAGGTAATAGTCCAAAAAAATAGTTCCTAAAATGAAAAATTATGAAGAATATGGGCCATGGATGTGGGTAGCTTTTGTACCATGTTGTAGGCTAATACTTGACTTTGTAATAAGACCAAGAAAACAACATGTTGCGGATAAGTTAGTTGAGTTAGTTAATATACATCTTTCTGATAATATCCCTGTTTTTGTTACAGATGGGTTGAACTTTTATAGAGAAGCTCTTTTGAAACAATTTGGAGTTTTGAGAGAGTTCCCACGAACTGGGAAAAGAGGAAGACCAAAGAAACCAAAAATCGTTCCCTCTGATGATTTGAAGTATGCACAGGTGGTCAAAACAAGAAACAATGGGTTACTTGAGAAAGTGGAGAAGAATATTATCTTTAGAGAAGACATTGAACAAAGCGAAATCTCAACAACTTTACTTGAAATACAAAACCTGACTTTTAGGCAGGATAACAACAGAGTTTCAAGAAAAACAATAGGGTTTTTCAAAAGTGAAAGAATGGTTAGAGTATCAAATGAAGTTATATTGTACGCATTTTAACTTATGTAAAGGTCATGGAGGATTAAGGCACAAAGATGAAAGAGGAGTTGAATGCAAAAATAAGCCTGCAAGAGAGGCAGGAATTGTGGAGTCAAAATGGACTTTAAAGGAACTAATGACATTCAGGTGTTTTAAAACATCAATCGGATAAAGATAGACCATCAAAAATCCCAGATTCCCACTTTCCGCAGATGTACACAAGAATGCCATCTATTTTCCCAATATGGCAGTAGTTTAAAAATTAACTCACCATTTGATAAGTTATTTTGGACAAGTCGGCAAAGTAATTCTACATCTGTGTAC
>JBDKSF010000028.1 GCA_039680785.1 Candidatus Cloacimonas sp. | reverse complement strand
CTTTTTTACCTCATCGGCAAGCATTACAGGAATTGGTGAATGCTGAACTATTGGTTTTGCTGATCAATGCTTATGAGGGTAAGGAAGGAATGCTAACCACCAAACTTTTTGAATATATTGCTTCCCGTACTCCCATTCTCTGCATTGGTGAAAAAAAAGGAGAAGCATACGCATTAATTGTTAAAACGGAAAGTGGGTTTGTTTCTAATAATGTGCAAGAAATTGAAACTCATATTTATGATCTCTATGAGAAATTCAATTCAGGCGAAGATTTGCGCACAAAAGGAGACATATCCTTTCTAAATGTAAATAATCAAGTTCAGATATTACTAAATGATTGAATGCTAATGAGGCAAAACCCAAGCCAAAAAAAGAAAAGCGGAGTTTTAACAAATCCGCTTTCTATTTTAAGTTTTATTGTTTACCACTAATAGGTGTTAGTTCATAGTTCTCGTTTTGCTTCCGAAAATAATGCCTTTAAAAGAGTTTCTGGTTCATAACGGAAAGACGAACCTTTGCCTCCAAAGAAATGATGTGCTTCAATTAAATGAATAGTCATTGCTGTCCAATGAACTGTAATGTTGTTATTCCGATTCTTAAGCGTTGTTTCATACTTGCGGAAAAAACCTCCGTGACCATAAGGACATGATAAATTCCCTTTAAAGGTCTCTGTTGAAACTTCATATATATCATCAATGACAACTTTATTATCAAATACATCAAAGGTAGCATCCGTTAAAAACTTCATTCTATCTGCAATTTCTTCTACATAACGGTTTAAACGATCCAGTTCTTTATCATCTGTGGCGATAATTTCGGCAAGGGAGCGTTGATCATTTCCCAGAAAGCCATCAATTGTAAGAGCTCCTGGCATCATACGCGAACGAATTTTGATCTCTTTTAATTCTTCTCTCATAATTTCCTATCCTAACTTATTGTTTTCCTTTTAATAATACTCTATGGGTATGTTATAATTTAGTGTATCCGGTTCCGGGCCTCTACTTAAAATGAGTTTCACGGTTGATTTTTTTAACGCTTTTTCACCTGACGATGGAATACTGCGAATAACCGTATTTGCCGGATAAATGTCTGAATATGTAGAATCAACTACACTACTGTATAAATCTAAATTTCTAAGCAATATAAAAACCTCCTGAAAGGGTTTTCCTGTTATTGTAGGTATTGCAACTGTAGATGAACCCTTACTGATTATCAAATATACAGTTCCATCCTGATGAATTTTTTCTCCACCGGTAGGATCCTGTTCTAAAATAACTTCTGCAGCTGCAACATCACTAAAAAGGGAGTCCTTTACTATAGTATGCAATTTCTCTTCCTTTAATATCTGTTTTGCTTGTGCAAGAGTCATTCCTACTACGGACGGAACTTCTACTTTAGGCGTTCTTCCCAAAATTATTGGAAATAATATTTGGCTAAAGATAAAAGCAGTTACAATGATAATACCAATCCCGATTCCGATCAGATAACCAAACTGTTTGTTCACAGGATTGCTTCTCATAATTTTTTTATTTGATGCGTTGTAACTTGGCTGCAAAAGCACCATCCATATTATGTTTGAAAGGTATGGTTCGCAAAAATCCTTCTCCGGTATAAACGGCGGGGATGAAATTCGACGCTGGGACTAACTCAAATCGCTTGTTTTTATTTAAGAAAGCAACAATTTGTTCTTCATTTTCTTTGGGATTCATTGTGCAGGTTGAATAAACCATAAAACCACCTAAAGTGACAAAATTAGCTGCATAATCCAATGCCTTTTCTTGAATTTTGATTAGTTCGGAAATATTTTGATGCACCTGCCAACGAAGGTCTGATTTTCTACCAAAAACACCCCATCCTGAACAAGGAGCATCTACTAAAACACGATTAAAGGCAGGAGCTACGGGACCATATTTAAACGCATCGGTTACAACCATTTTTATATTTGTCAGTTGTAATCTGTCTGCTGCTTGCTTTAACAGTTTCATTTTAGCAGGGATCTTATCTACCGCTATAATTTCACCGGTATTATTCATTTTTTCTGCAATATAGCTACATTTGCCACCCGGAGCAGCAAATAAATCTAAAACACTATCATCTTTTTGGGGATCAAGTAATTCCACAATTAATGCTGCAGAAGTATCTTGAACCGAAAAATAACCTTCCGAAAAAGCCACATCTTCCAGAATTTCAGCCGTTTGTGCAGTGTGAAACATATTTGGACTTGCGGGTGAGGGTGTAATAATAATATTCCTTTTGGCAAAATAAGCTTTTAACTTATCCGGAGTTGTGGCTGTGGTATTAACTCTGATATGCAGTTCCGGGTTCTCATTAAAAAACATTGCCAAATATTCCGTATTTTCCTCTCCCCATAAATCAAGCCACTGCTCAACAAGTTCGGGTGGAAAAGAATGTTCATAAGCAATCCGCAATTTGGGTTCCTTTGGATAGGTAATTTCAGGACTACGCAAATAACTTCTTAACACGGCATTAACAAAATCGCCAACTTGCGAATTGAAGAGATTTTTGGCTAATTCCACGGTCTCATTTACCGCGGCAAATTCAGGAATGGAATTTAGATACAATATTTGGTATAATCCTATATAAAGCAATGTTTTAATCTTAATATCGGTAGCCGCATATTTATTTTTATCTACATATTGTTGCAGGATATAATCCAGTTTCAGATAGAGTTTGATAACTCCTTTCACCAAATTGTAAAATAAAGCAGGGTCTTCATTCGCATTCTTAATTCTCTTTGCCCTTTGGTGCAGTAGGGTATCAGAATATTCTTTATCTTTCAAGACCTTCAAAATGGTGGAATATGCTTCAGCGCGAAAATTCATTTGTTTCTCTGATATATGCTTTTGATTATTTCTTTGATCAATTCTTCGGTATTCATTTTTCGTTTTGACTCATCAATTAAATTAAGCTCTTTCCGAATTTGGGTTAGGTTAAAGCCCAGAGAAAGTAGTGCCGTTTCCACTTCGATATTAATGTCTCCAGTTTGTAACTCTTTCTGATCTATATGATTCATTAAAGTATGAACATCATCTTTTAGCTCTACAATCAAGCGTTGAGCAGATTTTTTCCCGATACCGGGAACTCTTGTCAGCAAACCTTCTTCGCCTGAATTAACTGCTTTGATAAAAGTAGGAATGCTTAAAGTTGAAAGAACGGATAAGGCGATTTTAGGTCCAATTCCTCCCACCTTGTTTAACATCTGGAATAATTCTCTTTCTGCTTCAGTGCCAAAACCGTAGAGGCGAACATCATCTTGGCTTATATGTAAATAAGTGAGCAATTTGCAAGATGTTCCCACCACCGGTAATTGTTCATAGGTGCTTATCGGTATTTTGATTTCCCAACCTATACCCATTGTTTCTATGATAGCTAAAATCGGTGTTTTAAAAGTTAGCGTTCCAGATATATACTGAATCATTTTAACCACTTCATTCTATTATAATGACAAGTTGCCACCGCTAAAGCATCAAAGGCATCGTCTTTTTTGGGGTTATTCTTTAGCGGGTATAGTTGATTTATCATATAACGGACCTGCTGTTTACTTGCACTTCCATTTCCACAAACGGATTTCTTAATTTCTCGCGGGCTGTATTCCACTACCTGAATATCCTTCATAGCTAAGGCAAGTAAAATAACGCCGCGCGCATGTCCAAGCGTAAACACACTTCGCACTTGTTTATGAAAAAATATGCTTTCTACGGCTGCAATTTCAGGATGATATTCATCTAACAGACCCAGCATATTTTCATAGAGAGATTTAAGCCGTAATCCCAGTGTCTTTTCTTTGGAGACATCAAAAACATCACAACCCGCAGCAAGAATTTTTCGTCCTTCAATTTGCAAAAGACCATAACCGCAAAAACGGCTGCCAGGATCAAAACCAATAATAATCACTTGGGTTTATTTAAGCTTGGGAAAGTTTCTCCATAACAGCATCGGAAAATTCAAAGTTGGCATATACCTTTTGCACATCATCTAACTCTTCCAAAGATTCAATTAAGCGCATAAGTTTTACGGCAGTATCATCATCAACTGCAACCGTGTTTTTGGGCACTCTGGTTAGTTCTGCATTATGAACAGGATAGCCATCTTTTTCTAAATTACCGATCACATTGTGAAAATCACCGGGGGAAGTATAGATATCAAAATTATCTTCATTTAATTCTACATCTTCCGCTCCCGCTTCCAGTGCTTTCATCATAAATTCATCTTCATCCAAACCTGCTGCGGGAACATTCATAAAGCCCTTTTGTTCAAAATTCCAAGCCACTGAACCCGATTCAGCAAGATTTCCACCGTATTTGGCAAAAGTGTGTCTGAGTTCTGATACACTGCGTTTTTTATTATCAGTCATCACTTCCACTACAATACCCACGCCGTTGTGTCCATAGCCCTCATAAATAATTTCTTCATAAGCGGCGCCTTCAATTTCACCCGTTCCTCTTTTGATAGCTCGCTCTATGTTATCTTTGGGCATATTGTTTTCTTTGGCAGTATTGATAGCCGTTCTTAAGCGAGGATTCATATCTGGATCGCCACCCCCGGCTCTTGCAGCTAAAATAATTTCTTTTACTAAACGGGTAAAAATCTGCCCTCTTTTAGCATCGGCAGCGCCCTTTTTATGTTTGATCGAACTCCATTTGTTGTGTCCTGACATATAAACCTCGGTTTTTTATTTATCATCACATATAATCATAATACCACAATATCCTCTGCTCTCCAGAAAACAATTCCCTAAAGAGTCGGCATTTCTGCCAATCCTAAAGAGACCTTTTTTAACTCTGAGAGGGCTACAAAACTGCATAATTTTGCTGGCAGAAAGCGGCTGCATATCAAAGTTTTTGATGTTGAATATTCGTACCACTTTATCTGCACAAATTAACCTATATTATTCATTGGATTGATCTTGCCAAGCAGCAATTACCTTCTGAGCAATGTCTTCCGGAACTTTCTCATAGTGTGAGAATTTTTGCAGAAAACGTCCTCTCCCTTGAGTAAATGATTTTAAGGCAGGGAAATAAGAATACATTTCTGCTAAAGGCATCTGTGCAGTTAAATGTTGCTTTGTACCATGTTGTTCCATACCAAGAATTTTGCCTCGGCGAGTTGATATATCGCCCATTACATCGCCCATATATTCACTCGGAACGATAATTACAAGTTCATGAATGGGCTCCAACAAAATCGGCTTGCCTTTCTTGAAGCCATCTTTCAATGCCATAGATGAAGCAATTTTAAAGGCAATTTCTGAGCTATCAACTTCATGATAACTGCCATAATATACTTCTACGGATATATCAACCACTGGATAACCGGCAATAATACCTTTCTCCAATGTCTCGTTTAGACCCTTTTCTATGGCAGGTATATAATTTGAAGGTATCACACCTCCGACAATGGAATTGATGAATTTAAACCCTTCACCTCTTTCGGTTGGTTTTATTCTAAAATAAACATCAGCGTATTGTCCTCTACCGCCAGATTGCTTTTTATGTTTATAATTGGATTCCGCATTTGCCATTATTGTTTCTTTGTAGGGAATACGCGGTTCCTTAAGGATAGCATCAACTTTGTAACGGTTTTTCAATTTCTTCAATACCAATTGTAATTGCTGTTCACCCATACCAGATAAAACATTTTCGTGCGTTTCAACATTCAATTCGTAATTTATGGTGGGATCTTCAGCAATAACTCTTTGCAATACAGTTCCTATTTTATCTTCATCTGCCTGATTTACTGCCTTAATTGTTTGCCAGGTAGTGGGAGTTGGTAATTGCACTGGTATCATAGACAATTTCGAATTTAACGCTACAATGCTGTTGGTAACTTTGGCATTTTTCAGCTTAAGCAAGGCACCAATATCGCCAGCTTTAATTTCGTTACAGTCATTACGATTCTTGCCCAGCATATAATACATAGTTCCCGCTTTATCTTTTGCATCTTTTTCGGGAATATAAAACTCCATACCGGTTTTTAGAGAGCCCGAAAATAAGCGAACATAAGCAAAATCACCCATCCCTGGATCTGCGTAGAGCTTAAATATATAGCCCAAAAGTTCTCCATCGGGTTTGCAGACCAGTTTTGATTTTTGGCCATTTTCCAGCACTTCAATTTCATTTGCTTCAACAGGTGAGGGAAGATAATTTATAATACCGCTTAACAAAGCAAGAACGCCTTCTCCAGTTCCGGCGGAACAAACAAAAGCAGGAGATAATTCACCACTTAATATGCCTTTTTTTAGCCCGGCAATTAATTTATCTTCAGGAAGCTCCATATTTTCCAAGTATTCATTAAGTAAATCCTCATCCGTTTCTGCCACTGCTTCCATTAATTGCATACGAGCTTCTTCAACAGCATTTGCCATATTCGCAGGAATCTCACTTTCCGCATTACCTTTTATGGCTTTGCGCTTAATTACATCCACCACACCTTCAAAAGCTCCTTCTTTTCCGATGGGAATATGAACTTTGACAGGTTTTAATCCGCTATTTTCAGCAATTGTTTCCAAAGTTTTATCATAATCAGAATGTTCATTATCCATCCGATTAACTACTATTACTTTCCCCGTTTTGCGTTCTTCAATTTGCTCAATGGCAAGTTCCAAACCTACTTCATAACCCCCTGCGGCATTTGCAACGATGACAGCATTTTCCACGGCAGGGAGGGCTACAATTGCATCACCAACAAAATCGGGACACCCAGGAGCATCTAAAATGTTTATTTTATGATCCATATAATTGGCATAACCGATTGATAACCCAAGCGACATCTTTTTGGTTATTTCTTCTGGGTCAAAATCCATTATGGTATTACCTTCTTCAATTTTACCCAGACGGTTTGTGGTATTGGTAAGATGAAATATTTGTTCAGCCAAAGATGTTTTTCCTGCGCCACTGGCACCGATAAACAATAGATTGCGTATCTTATTCATTTCGTATTCTTTCATTTCTTCCTCAGTTCGTTTATTATATAATTTTTTATCTGATATTCTATTTCAGAGAGTCATAGTTTTTTTTCTGCTGTTTAAGTCAATCGTTATTTTTTTATGGTTAGAATGATGATAGGTTCAGGATCTATGGATCTATTTGTTTTGAGTGAAAAAGCCATCGCAGGAAAATTAGCCCTTTCTCTGTTGGTTTCAATCTTGATTTTCATCCACATCTCATTCCAGTTCATACTTACCCACTATATCACTTAAAGTAATATTTCTTTCTTGCAAAAAAGCATTTATTCCTGCATATACATTTTGCACGGCTAATGGGTCAATAAAATTAGCAGTCCCGAGGGAAATGGCAGAAGCTCCTGCCCAAAAAAATTCCAGAGCATCTTGCCATTTATAAATTCCTCCCATCGCGATTATAGGAATGTGAATAACTTTGGCAGCTTGATAGAGTAATGCCAAAGCTATTGGTTTTATCCCAATTCCGCTGTAACCGCCTATTCCTTTTTGCAGCATTGATTTTCCGTTCTGGTAATTAATTGCCATTCCCCAAACGGTATTGATCATAGAAATAGCCGTAGCACCACCTTCTTCAGCTGCTTTTGCTATCATTCCAATATCGGAAACATTGGGGCTTAGTTTAACGATAAGTTCTCTTTCGGTTAAAGGAGCAAGTTGTTTACAAAGTTGATGAACGATATCCGGATTTACGCCAAAAGCAATACCTTCGTTTTCTACATTGGGACAGGATACATTTAATTCATAACCGGCAATTCCTTCTTGTTTTTCCAGCGTTTCCAACATCTCGGCAAATTCAGCATAGGAGGATCCCGAAAAACTTACAATTAAGGGAACATCAAGTTTCTCCTTTAAAACAGGTAAATCTTCCGCAATAAATTTATCCAACCCAGGATTTTGTAGCCCGATGGAATTCAACAATCCTGCCTCTGTTTCAAATAAACGCGGAGGCGGATTACCTTTTTTGGGATGGCGCGTAATGGTTTTACACACAAAAGCGCCTAAAAAGTTCTGCTCTACAATTTTCAAATTGTCTAAAGCAAAAGTCCCAGAAGCAACCGTAATTGGACTTTGCAGCATTATACGACCAAGCGAGGTTTGCAGTTTGTTCACAGAAGGTTCCACAAGACCTCCTCAGCATTGAAAACAGGACCTTCTTGGCAAACTCTTAAGTAATTCCACTGGTCATTTTTCCCGATCGGAACAGCACAACCATAACAGGAACCTATTCCACAAGCCATATATGCTTCCAGGGAACAATACTGTTCAATGTTTAGCTTGGATGCTTTTCGAAAACATTCTTTCAGCATAGGAATAGGGCCACAGCTGTAAATGAGATCAATCTTTTTCTCCGTTAGGATGTTTTCCAAATTTTCTGTTACCATACCTTTGTTACCATAGCTTCCATCAATTGTCCATACCTCATTGCAAGGAAAAACATCATTACTTCCGCCACCACCATGAATCCAATAAATCTGATTTTGGGCAATAAGTTCTTTATATAAATACGAGAGAGGAGGATAACCAATTCCGCCGCTTACAAGTAACACATTTCTACCCGAAACTATAGGAAAGCCATTTCCCAAAGGACCTATCATTTCCAGCAGATCAGTAGTTGTGCTCTTAGACAGTGAATTTGTTCCCGAACCCCGTTTTTTGATCAAAAAACTAATTATCACTTTCGTAACATCGTATATGGATATCGGCTTAAATAATTTGGGCAGAGAGCAATCTGTTTCCATCTTCGCAGCGCGCAATTCAAAAAACTGTCCCGGTTTGCATTTTAGGGCAAGTTCTTCGTCCAGAATGCGGAGAACGAAATAGTTACCAGTTAGTTCTGTGGATGAATAAATTTCCCGTTTGATATACAGCGGGATAGGTTTACTCACTTTCACTATCCTTGTAAGTTATATTACCGTTGCAGATAGTGAACATCACTCTTCCAGGGAGAAATTGATTTAGCCAAGGAGTATTTTTACTTTTGGAGAGTATATTTTCCACCGAGAAAAGTGTCTCTTGTTCCAAATCAATTATGGTTAAATCCGCTATTTTCCCTTCCGCTAAAACACCGCCGGGTAAATTAAGAATTTTAGCGGGAGCTATGGTTAATGCCTCGATTAAACGATTTAAGGATATCTTACCTGTTTGCACCAAATTTTTATATAGGACTGGAAATGCCGTTTCCAAACCAATTATGCCAAAAGGAGCAATATCGAATTCCTTTTCTTTTTCAAAGTCAGCATGGGGAGCGTGGTCTGTAGCTATACAGTCAATCAGACCTTCCTTTAATGCTTGAACACAGGCAAGGCGGTCTTTTTCACTCCGCAAGGGTGGTTTCATTTTAGTATTGGTATCGAAGGTTAAATTTGCCTCTTCATTAAGGACCAAATGGTGTGGAGTAACTTCGCAAGTTACGGGCAATCCTTTATCTTTGGCATTTTTCACCAGTTCCAAAGAGCGGGCTGTGGAAATATGAGCTATATGCAGTTGAGCGCCTGTATTTTCAGCCAGCATAATATCCCGCGCAATGATTACTTCTTCCGCCAAACCGGGAATACTGCTAAGACCAAGTTTCGTGGCAACTTTACCGGAATGGATTTGTCCTTTCCCTGCTAAAGAATAATCCTCAGGATGGATAATAACAGGTAAATCGAAATTGCTGGCATATTTCATACAGGAAAGCATCAAGCGTGCATTCTGAACACATTTTCCGTCATCTGAAACGGCTACAATTCCACCTGCCTTCATTGTTGCCATTTCAGCAATTTCCTCACCGGCTAATTTTTTGGTAATGGCTCCAACCACATACACTCTGGCATAGCCATAATCTTTGGCACGCAATTGAATATATTCCACGGAAGCAATATTATCGGTTACCGGTTCAGTATTTGGCATAGCACATACTGCTGTATATCCGCCGTGTGCAGCCGCTAAAGTTCCCGTTACGATATCTTCCTTATAGGTCTGACCGGGATCTCTTAAATGAGAATGTAGATCTATAAAACCGGGTAAAACGCAGGCACCTTTTGCATCAATAGTTTTATCGGCATTTACAGTTATTGTTCCGCCTATTTTGGCAATTTTTTTACGCTCAATGAATATATCGCCTTTAATGAATTTACCCTGTGTGAAAATATTGGCATTTTTTATTAGTGTTTTCATCTTTACTCCTTACGCCTTTCCGCCTAAAATTAAAAACATCAATGCCATGCGAACCGCAACTCCATTGGCAACCTGTTCTACAATTACGCTTTGATTGCTGTCGGCAATTTCAGGAAGTATTTCCACTCCTCGATTCATAGGTCCTGGATGCATTATCAGAGCATTCTTCTTAGCATATTTTAATGTCTCTTTGGAGAGAACATAATGTTTACTATACTCTTCCAGAGAGGGAAACAGACCTTCCGTCATTCTTTCCAGTTGCATTCTCAAGCCCATAACTACATCGGCATCTTTCAACGCTCTTTGTAAATCATATTCCACTCGGCAGTCATAAACACTTTCCATATTACTGGGCATCAATGTTTTGGGCCCGCAAACCGTAACTTTAGCACCTAATTTTCCCATTCCAATTAAATTGCTCCGCACGACGCGACTGTTCAAAATATCGCCTACAATGGTTATTTTTAGCCCTTTTATATCCCCCAGTTTTTCCCAAATGGAAAAAATATCCAGCAATGCCTGCGTAGGATGTGAATGTCTTCCATCGCCACCATTGATAACTGGCTTACCAGAATATTTGTTTACCAGTTGAGGACTTCCGGGACTGCTATGTCTGATGCAGTAAAGATCAATTCCCATCGCATTAAGAGTATAGACGGTATCCTGTAAACTTTCTCCTTTTTGCAGAGAAGATATTGAGGACTGAAAACTTACTACATCTGCACTTAAACGATTGGCAGCGAGTTCAAAACTCATTCTTGTGCGAGTGCTGTTTTCAATGAATAAAGTACAAACGGTTTTTCCTTTTAAGGTAGGTATTTTTTTGTATTCTCGCAGGTTAATCTCTTTCATTCCTTTGGCTGCCTCCAGAATGAACATAATTTCTTCGCGAGAATAATCATCCAAGTCGAACAGAGAGCGTCCGGCAAATTGTGGTTTTGAGGTCATCTTTTTTACTCCTTTCCAGCTCACTGGCTGTGATTAAAGGTTTTTTTCCTTATTTTTCCAATATTGCAATTTGGTCAAGTGATTTTTTTGATTATACTATCTAAAAAAACCAATTTTGCCTTTACTGATATTTTAGCATGCTGATCTTGATATACTGTTTCCAGTGAAGAAATCGCTTGCCAAAATGTTGGCTATTACTAAAATTGGATTTCCTTTTTCTTATTATATATGGGAGAAAATAATGAAAAAACCGTTAATTGTTGTTCTAATGCTGATTTTACTTAATTCTGTCATTGCCGTTTCTTGGCAACAAAATATGGATGCTGCCAAGAAGCTTTATGCCATTGATCTATTAAAAATTAAACTAAGCGCTGAAGTGTTTTACAGGGCAAATCTCCCTACAGAACTTTATGCTGAAAGAACCAATACGGGAATAAATGAACTGGATCAGCTGATGGCTCAAACAGGAGCCACTAAAATAATCAAAGCCCATCGCAAAGTAAATGACACCAATTGGGAAAAGCAGACGGGTTTTGATCGTTGGTTTATTTTGAAATTGAATGGCAAAACAACAGTGGAAGAAGCTCTTAAACAGTTCAAAGCCAATCGTTATGTAGAAGAGGCAATTCCCGAATATATTGCCTATCCTGCAGTAGTGCCAAACGATACTTATTACACCAATAATTGGGGTCATAATAACACAGCTCAGTTACCTGCCTATACCTCAAGTGGACATACCGGCTCAGGAGTTGGCACAGTCGGTTTTGATAGTGATGCCCAGCTTGCTTGGAATCAAAGCCAGGGCTATGGTTCAGCCAGCATCATAATTGCCATTATTGATACAGGCGTTGATACTTCCCATCCCGATTTGCGCTTAGTGACGGGTTATGATTTTGGCGATAATGACAGCTATCCTATGGACAACAGTTCTGATCCGGGACATGGAACTGCCTGTTCTGGGATCGCAGCTGGCAAAGCAAATAATTCTTTAGGTATTACCGGAATTGCCGGTGGCTGCAGTATTATGCCTTTAAAAGTAGCCAATTCAGCAGGAGAAATGTATTTTACTGCCATTGAAAATGCTTTAACTTATGCCGCCGATCATAATGCTCACATTGCCAGTATGAGTTTGGGAGCAACTGATGTTGTAGAAGGAGATTCACCTTCTACGGACACCGCTTTAAATTACGCCTATAATTCTGGTGTTGTTTTATTTGCCGCCACCGGAAACGAAAATAATTCCACTATTTCTTATCCCGCCAATGAAACTTCTGTAATAAGCGTAGGCGCTGCCAGTCCTTCCGGACAAAGAAAAAGTACCACTTCTTCCGATGGAGAATATTGGTGGGGTTCCAATTACGGAGTTAATACTCAGAACAATAAAAATGCCGTGGACATAATGGCGCCGACAATTTTACCTGCCACCGATTTAACGGGAACAGGAAATGGCTATAATACCAACGGAGATTATTATTTATGGTTTAATGGAACTTCTTGTGCCACACCTTATGCTGCTGGAGTGGCAGCTTTACTTCTTTCCAAAGACCCATCTTTAACACCCGCACAAGTGTTTTCCAAGCTTACTTCTAATGCAACCGATATGACAATTGATGGAGGTGTGGGTTGGGATAGATATACCGGCTACGGAATGATCAATGCCAATGCCGCTTTAAATGCTATTGTAAGTGGAATGCCCACTTGCCAAATTACTTCTCCCGCAAACGGAACCAGTTTTGCTCTCAATTCTATCATCACCATTAATGTAAACGCTACAGACAGTAATGGTTCCATTGCTTCCGTTAAGACCTACATCAATAACATTCTTTACAATACTGATAATGCAGCTCCTTATTCCTATAATTGGAATACTACTGGTTTAACCGCTGGAAGCTATACCATTAAAGCAGTGGCTAAAGATAATAGTAATAATGAAACAATTAGTGAAATCTCCATATCTTTAATTCAACCTGTTTCGGAAGCTATCATTGGCACAGGAACTTCCGTTACGGGAAATACTGCTCCTTCTCCCATTAATTTATGGTATAAAAGTTTACACGGTCAATCCGTTTATACAAAAGCAGAATTAAACGCTGCCGGTATCTTTGGCCCTATAAATATTACTCAGCTTGGTTTTAACATAATTGGCCTGCCAATTGTTACGATGCCTAACTTTGTTGTGAGGTTGAAACATACTACGGCTACCAATGTTTCATCGTTTGTCACTGCAGATAATTTGGTGACGGTATATTCCAATTCCAGTTATTTACCCACTCAGACCGGTTGGAATATGTATAATTTCACCACTCCTTTTTTATGGAATGGAACGGATAATCTTTTGGTGGATACTGCCTTTGGCATTGCCAGCTCATATAATAGTTCTGGAACCGTTCAATACACTTCAATTGATATTGGTTACCATTATCTTATAAATGATAATTCTAATCAGACCAATATTTTTTCAGGCGGAACTTCATCTTCCCAACGCGCCAATATTAAGTTGAATGTTGCCCCATATTACACTGGTCCTGAAATTACCGTAACTCCCAATTCTTTAAATTTTGGCAGTATTCCTGTCGGCGAAAGCCAAACGCGGCAATTTACCATCCAAAATACTGGAGATCAAACCCTGAATGGAACAATTTATACTCCTGCCGGTTACACTGTTTCCGAAAGCACCAGGAATAATTCGCTGAATGCAGAAAAAAGTGCTTTAAACCGCAATACTTTTGATATTACTATTGTTGCTGGAGCCACCCAAAATTATGCGCTAATTTTTTCTTCCCCTTCAGCAG